>NZ_CAXSQB010000024.1:0-50354 GCF_964239415.1 Clostridium sp. ATCC BAA-442
CCCCCCCCCCCCCCCCCCCCCCCCCCCCCCCCCTCTTCTGTTTACAGAGTTTGAGAATGACCGAGATCCACCTCGGGCATCAGTTCTTGGTTGATAATAGTGAGCATCTCTTCCAGCTTGGCGCACTCCTCCGGGGAGAAACGCTGCCGGATGCGCTCGGTCACGGCATGGACGTAGTCGTTGCTGATGTTGTAGTAGTCCTTGTATTTCTGGGTGACCTGGAGGTGGTACTCGCGCTTGTCGTGGGCGGACTGGATCTTCTGCACATAGCCCTTGCGGATCAGGCTGTTGATCTTATAGGCCGCGTTGGGCGGCGAGATGCGCATAAAGGAGGCGAACTCGTTGATGGTTGGGCAGCCCAGGGCCTGGATGGTCTCCATGGCGAAGGTCTCTACCGTGGTCAGGCTGGCCTCGCGGTTTTGAAAGCGCTCGAAGATCTCCTGATAAAAATGAAGCTTGAATTTGGTATACACGATTTCAAATTTCTGTTCCAACATGCCGGCGCCCCCGCATTGTCATATTTTTTTCATTTTATCAAAAAGCGGAGGGAAGGGCAATCACAAATCTTTGGCCAAGGCAAAGGTAAGCTCTGCCGAAACGGCCAGTTGGCCGCCCACGGTGGCTTTGGCCTCAGCGACAGCTACCGGGCCCTTCTGCTTTAGAATGGTGCACTCCAGCTCCAGTACGTCGCCGGGGGTGACCTGGCGGCGGAAGCGGGCGTTTTTGATGCCGCCGAACAGGCCGATCTTTCCCTTGTTCTCCGGCATGGACAGCATGGTCACGGCCCCCACCTGGGCCAGGGCTTCAATGATGAGCACGCCGGGCATCACGTGGTACTGGGGGAAGTGGCCCTGGAAGAAGGGCTCGTTGACGGTGACGCATTTGATGCCCTTGGCCCACTTGCCCACCTCGCCGTCCACGATGCGGTCCACCAGGGCGAAGGGGTAGCGGTGAGGGATGATCTCAGCGATCTGGTTGGAATTCAGCTGCATCATGGCTCAGCCCTCCCACTTCTTGAACAGCACGCAGGCGTTGTGGCCGCCGAAGCCCAGAGAGTTGGACAGGGCATACTCCACCTGCTGCTCCCGGCCCTGGTTGGGGATATAGTCCAGATCGCAGGCCGGGTCGGGCACCTGGTAGTGGATGGTGGCGGGCAGGAAGCCGTCCCGCAGGCTCAGGGCGGTGAAGATGGCCTCCACCGCGCCGGCGGCCCCCAGCATGTGGCCGGTCATGGCCTTGGTGGAGCTGACGGCCAGCTTGGCGGCGTGGGCGCCGAACACGGCCTTGATGGCCTCGGTCTCCCCGGAGTCGTTGAGGGGGGTGGAGGTGCCGTGGGCGTTGATGTAGCCCACCTGATCGGGGGACGCCCCGGCGTCGGCCAGGGCCAGGGCCATGGCGCGGGCGCCGCCCTCCCCGTTGGGGGCGGGGGCGGTGATGTGGTAGGCGTCGCAGGTGGCGCCGTAGCCCACCACCTCAGCATAGATCTTGGCGCCCCGGGCCATGGCGTGCCCGTACTCCTCCAGCATCAGCACGGCCGCACCCTCGCCCATGACGAAGCCGCTGCGCTCGGCGTCAAAGGGGATGGAGGCCCGGCTGGGGTCATCCCCCACATGGAGGGCCCGCATGGAGGTGAAGCCGCCGATGGACAGAGGGGTGATAGCGGCCTCGGCGCCGCCGCAGAGCATCACCTCGGCGTAGCCGTCCCGGATGTGGCGGAAGGCGTCGCCCACCGCGTTGGAGCCGCCGGCACAGGCGGTTACCGGGCAGGTGCACATGCCCTGAAAGCCCGCCATGATGGCAATGAAGCCGGCGCCCATGTTGGCGATGGTGGTGGGGATATAGAAGGGGGAGGCCCGGTCAAAGCCCTTCTGGGAGCAGCGCAGCTCCTCGCTCTCGGCCATCTCGATGCCGCCCACGCCGCTGGAGACGATGACGCCGCAGCGGGTGAGATCCTCCTTCTCCCGGTCCAGGCCGCTGTCGGCCAGGGCCTCCTTGGCGGCGGCGGCGGCCAATTGGGTGTAGCGGCTCATGTGCCGCACATCCTTCTTGTCCAGCACGGTGGTGGGGTCCCAGTCCTTGACCTCGGCGGCCAGGTGGACCTTCTGGGCGGAGCAGTCATACCGGGTGATGGGGCCAATGCCGCACACCCCGTCCCGGACAGCCTGCCAGGTGTCGGCGGCGTTGTGGCCCAGGGGGTTGACGGTGCCAAGGCCGGTAATCAGCACTCTGCGTTTTTCCATAATTGCGTTCCTCCTCACATGCCCATTCCGCCGTCCACCTGGAGCACCTGGCCGGTGATGTATCCGGCCTCCTCGGAGGCCAGGAAGGCCACAGCGGCGGCCACGTCCTCCGGGGTGCCGGGGCGGCCCGCCGGGATGGCGGACAGCATGGCCTCCCGGGCCGCGTCGGGCAGGGCGGCGGTCATATCAGTGGCGATATAGCCGGGGGCCACCGCGTTGACGGTGACGCCGCGGCCGCCCAGCTCCTTGGCCAGGGACTTGGTCATGCCGATGAGCCCCGCCTTGCTGGCGCAGTAGTTGATCTGGCCCGGGTTGCCCCGCAGGGCCACCACGGAGCTGAGGTTGACGATGCGGCCGTAGCGGGCCTTCATCATGGGCCGGGCGGCGGCCTTCATGGTGAGGAAGGCCCCCTTGAGGTTGGTCTCGATGACCGCGTCGAAGTCCTCCTCCTTGAGCATCATGGCCAGGTTGTCCCGGGTGATGCCCGCGTTGTTGACCAGAATGTCCAGGGAGCCCAGCTCCTTCACGGCGGTGTCGATGAGGGTTTTTACGGCGGCGGGATCGGCCACACTGCCCTGGACGGCACGGGTCTGGACGCCCAGGGCCTCCAGCTCCTTTCGGGTCGCCTCTGCCGCGGCGGTGTTGCCCGCGTAGGAGAAGGCCACGTTGGCCCCCCGGCGGGCCAGCTCCAGGCAGATGGCGCGGCCGATGCCGCGGCTGCCGCCGGTGACGACGGCGGTTCTTCCGGTAAAGCTCATAGCGTTATCCTTTCAGCGCGGCGGAGAGGGCGTCCAAATCGGCGCAGGTCTCCACGGCGTAGGTCTTGATGGCGGGAGCGGTCTTCTTGACAAAGCCGCTGAGGGCCTTGCCCGGGCCGATCTCCACGATGGTGTCCACCCCCAGCTCGGCCAGGCGGCGGATGGTGTCCTCCATGTAGACGGAGGTCTGCACCTGCTTCTCCAGCAGGGCGGGGATGGTGTCCTCCGGCCCCATCTCCCGGCCCAGACAGTTGAAGAGCACGGGGATGCGCATCGCGCCGAAGGTGGTCTCCTTGAACTTCTCCCGCAGGGCATCACCGGCGGGGGCGAGGAGGGAGGTGTGGAAGGGCCCGCTGACCTTCAGGGGCAGGCAGCGCTTGGCGCCCAGCTCCTTGGCCAGTGCGGCGGCCTGGTCCACGGCGGCCTGCTCGCCGCCGATGACCAACTGGCCGGGGCAGTTGTAGTTGGCGATCTCCACCACCCCCGCGCCGGCGGCCTGCCGGCATGCCTCCTGGAGCTTCTCGCGGTCCAGGCCCAGCACGGCGGTCATGCCGCAGGGGCGGCCCGCCGCGGCCGCGGCCATGGCCTTGCCGCGGAAGGCGGCCAGGGAAATGGCCCGGGAGGCGGTGAACACCCCGGCGCACTGGAGGGCAGAGTACTCGCCCAGGGAGAGGCCCGCGGCGTAGTCCGGGACAATGCCCCGCTCCGCCAGCAGGGCGGTCATGCCGGCGGCAAAGGCCACCATACAGGGCTGGGTGTACTCGGTCAGGTTCAGCACCCCGTCGGGGGCGGTGAACATGGTGGTTTTCAGATCGAAGTCCACGCCGGCGGTGTCCAGCACGGCGCGGAAGGCGGGATGGGCCTCGTAGAGATCGGCCCCCATGCCGGGGTGCTGGCTGCCCTGCCCGGCGTACAGAAAGGCCAGACTCATTCGCTCAGCCCCTTTCGCACGGCCGCATATCCGGCCATCAGCTCCTCAAAGATCTGCCGCAGGGGACGGATCTCGTGCACCATACCGGCCACCTGGCCGGCCATGAAGCTGCCGCCGTCCACGTCGCCGTCGAACACGGCCTTCCGCAGGGAGCCCAGGGTGAGCTGCTCCATCTCCTCCAGGGGGACATCCTTCTTCTCCATGCGCAGATATTCCCGGGCCATCTTGTTCTTGAGTACCCGCACCGGCGCTCCGGTGGAGCGGCCGGTGACGGTGGTGTCGTTGGCGCCGGCCTTGAGCACGGCCTGTTTGTAATTGGCGTGGATGGGACACTCCTCGCTGGCCAGCAGGCAGGTGCCCACCTGGACGCCGCAGGCCCCAAGGGCAAAGGCGGCGGTGAGCTGCCGGCCATCAGCGATGCCGCCGGCGGCGATGACGGGGACGCTCACCGCGTCCACCACCTGGGGCACCAGGGCCATGGTGGTCAGCTCGCCGATGTGGCCGCCGCTCTCGCAGCCCTCGGCGATGATGCCGTCGATGCCATAGCGCTCCAGCCGCTTGGCCAGAATGGGGGCGGCCACCACGGGGAACACCTTGATACCCGCCTCTTTCCAGGCGGGGACGTATTTGCCGGGGTTGCCCGCGCCGGTGGTCACCACCTGCACCCCCTCCTCTGCCACCACCTTGGCCAGAGCGTCGATGTGGGGGTTCATCAGCATCAGGTTGACGCCGAAGGGCTTGCCGGTGTTCGCCTTGGCGGCGCGGATCTCGGCCCGCAGGGCCTCGGCGTCCATCCCGCCGGAGGCAACCAGGCCCAGGGCACCCGCGTTGGACACGGCGGCGGCGAACGCTCCGGTGGCGATGTTGGCCATGCCGCCCTGGATGATGGGGAACTCAATCCCCAAAAGCTCGTTTAATTTCATAGAAACTCCTTATGAAACGCCTCCACGAAAAAGCCTCGCAGAGTTTCCCCGCCCGCAGGCGGGGAAATAAAATGAAATCCGTTTTCGGACGCGATATGTGCGTGGACGAAAACACTTCTCAGCCCACAAGTGTGAGTGTTATCCGGCGAAGCCGGACAAAACTTGCGCGCAGGGGCTGCATCTCTCTCCAACAAGCGGCTCTGCCGCTTGTTGGAAGCTACGCCAGCTCCAGCAGAGCCCCGGCCCAGGTCAGCCCGCCGCCGAAGCCCACACACAGGGCTTTCTGGCCGGAGGTGATGGCCCCGCCGCCCACCAGCTCGTCCAGCAGCAGGGGAACGCTGGCGGCGGAGGTGTTGCCGGTGCGCTCGATGTTGCCGGGGCACCTGGCCGGGTCGATGCCCAGCTTCTTCACGGCAAAGTCGATGATGCGCTGGTTGGCCTGGTGGAACACGAAGAGGTCGATGTCCTCCGGGGTAAGGCCGGTCCGGTCCAGCACCTCCCGGGCACAGCGGGGCACAGCCTCCACGGCGAAGCGGAACACCGACTGGCCGTCCATATGGACATGGGGGGGCGCGGCAGTGTTGACGCCGGGGACGTAGAGCACCTCTGAGTTGCCCCGGCAGCCCAGCACGGCGTGGAGGGAGGGGTAGTTTGCCCCCCACTCCACCAGGGCGGCCCCGGCACCGTCGCCGAAGAGCACACAGGTGCTCCGGTCGCCAAAGTCCATGACCCGGCTGAGGATTTCCGCCCCCAGTACCAGGCCGTACTTCCGGGGGGTGGAGGCCAGCAGGCACTCGGCGGTGTGCAGAGCGTACACAAAGCCGGAGCAGGCGGCGTTCAGATCAAAGCATATGGTATCCTCCGGAAAGCCCAGCTCCTTTTGGAGCAGGCAGGCGGCGGCGGGGGAAAGAAAATCCGGGGTGACTGTGGCCACCAGGCAGATGCCGATTTCGCCGGGGGCGACGCCGCCCCGCTCCAGTGCCTGCCGGGCGGCGGCCAGACAGAGGGAGGTGTGGCTCTCGCCGTCGGTGCAGTAGCGTCGGGAGCGGATGCCGGTGCGGGTGGAGATCCATTCGTCGTTGGTATCCACGATTTTGGCCAAATCATCGTTGGTCACGACCTTTTTGGGCACGGCGGAGCCGGTGCTGATTAACTTAATCCCGTTCATGTACGCTCCTTTCTCAGGGCCTTCGCGCCCATCGCGCGGAATTTTTTATAGCGCCCGGCGGCCAGAGCCGGACCGCTGAGCTTGCCCAGGGCATTGAGCTCCTTGACCAAGGCGGTGTCCAGAGTCCGGAACAGGGCGGCGGGGTTGGTGTGAGCCCCTCCCTCGGGCTCAGGAATGATGCGGTCGGCCACCTCCAGCTCCAGCAGGTCGGCGGCGGTGAGCTTCATCACGCCGCAGGCCTCGTCGCTGCGGGAGGCGTCCTTCCACAGGATGGCGGCAAAGCCCTCCGGGGAGAGGACGGAGTACACCGCGTTCTCCAGCATGAGCACGCGGTTGCCCACGCCCAGGGCCAGGGCGCCGCCACTGCCTCCTTCCCCGGTGACCACGGAGACTACAGGCACGGTGAGACGGCTGGACAGGGCCAGGGTGCGGGCGATGGCCTCCGCCTGGCCCCGGGCCTCGGCCTCCAGGCCGGGGTAGGCGCCGGGGGTGTCGATAAAGGTGATGACGGGGCGGCGGAACTTCTCCGCCTGAAGCATGAGCCGCTGGGCCTTGCGGTAGCCCTCTGGTGAGGGCATGCCGAAGTGGAGGGACAGGTTCTCCTCCAGGGAGCGGCCCTTCCGGTGGCCGATGACGGTCACCGGCTTGCCGTGGAACAGGGCAACGCCGCCCAGGATGCTGCCGTTCTCGGCGCACAGGCGGTCGCCCCGCTGCTCAAAGAAATCGGTAAACAGGTGCTTGATGAAATCTGCCGTGCCGGGGCGCTCCGGGTGGCGGGCCAGGGCCACCCGCTGGGCGGGGGTCAGCTTACTTGCCATGCGCGTCGCCCCCCTTTCCATGGAGCTTCAGCAGATGGAGCAGGGTGGCGCGCAGCGCGTCCCTTGGAACGATGGCATCCAGGAAGCCGTGCTCCAGCAGATATTCGGCGCTCTGGAAGCCCTCGGGGAGCTTTTCGCCGATGGTCTGCTCAATCACCCGCGGGCCGGCGAAGCCGATCAGGGCGCCGGGCTCGGCCAGCATGATGTCCCCCAGGCTGGCAAAGCTGGCGGTGACGCCGCCGGTGGTGGGGTGGGTGAGCACCGAGATGTAGAGGCCGCCCTTCTGGGAGAACCGCTCCAGGGCGGCAGAGGTCTTGGCCATCTGCATCAGGGAGAGGATACCCTCCTGCATCCGGGCCCCGCCGCTGGCGGAGAAAAGGATGAGGGGGAGCTTGTACTTGTCGGCGTACTCCACCAGCCGGGTGACCTTCTCCCCGACGGCGGCGGACATGCTGCCCATGAAAAAGCGGCTGTCCAGGGCGCCCACGGCCACCCGCTGGCCGCCTATGCGGCCGGCGGCGGTGACCACGCCCTCGTTCATGCCGGTGCGGCGGCGGGCGCCGTCCAGCTTGGCCTCATAGCCGGGGAAGTCCAGCGGGTTGTTGGAGGCCAGGGGGGCGTCCAGCTCCCGGAAGGTACCCTTGTCCAGAATGAGGCTCAGGCGGTAATAGGCCCCCACGGGGTAGTGGTGCCCGCACAGGGGGCAGACATAGCGGTGGCCTACCAGCTCCCGGCGGGGCACCGCCTTGCCGCAGGCGGGGCAGGCCTCCTCGGTGTGGGCCGGAGCGGGGGAGGAGCCCCGCAGGGCCTTGAGGGAGAGGAGCTTCTGGCGGCGCTGTGCAAAGACGCTGCTCATACCTCACGCACCTCCCCGCTGCCGCTCCAGGCCAGAAGGGTGTCCATATGGGCCTCTAGAAAGCCGGTGGAGTAGTTGCCCCGGACGAAGTCGGGGTGGTGGAGGATCTGGTGGAGCAGGTCGGTGTTGGTAGCCGGTCCCTCAATGACCAGCTCCTCCAGGGCCCGGCGCATCCGGCGGATGGCCTCCAGCCGGGTGGGGGCATAGACGATCAGCTTGGCCATCAGGGAGTCGTAGTAGGGGGGCAGCTCGTAGCCGGTATAGAGGCCGGTGTCCACCCGCACGCCGTAGCCACCGGGCAGGTGGAGGAAGTCGATGCGGCCGGGACAGGGCTGGAACCCCTTGGCCGGGTCCTCGGCGTTGATGCGGCACTCGATGGCGTGGCCGCGGAACAGGACCTCCTCCTGGGTAACCGAGAGGGGGAGCCCGGCGGAAACGCGGATTTGCTCCCGCACCAGGTCCAGGCCGGTGACCAGCTCGGTGACTGGGTGCTCCACCTGGATGCGGGTGTTCATCTCGATGAAGTAGAACTGGCCGTCGGGGGCCAGCACGAACTCGATGGTGCCGGCGTTGACGTAGCCCGCGGCCCTGGGGGCCGCGGCCGCCGCGCCCATCCGCTCCCGCAGCTCCGGGGTCAGGGCCTTGGAGGGGGACTCCTCCAGCAGCTTCTGGTTGCGCCGCTGGATGGAGCAGTCCCGGTCGCCCAACTGGATCACGTGCCCCTGCCCGTCGGCCATGATCTGGAACTCGATGTGGCGGGGGTTGACGATCAGCTTCTCCAGGTACATCTCCCCGCTGCCGAAGCAGGCCAGCGACTCGCTGCGGGCCTCTTCAAACAGGGGGATGAGCTGTTCCGGCTCATACACCCGGCGCATCCCCCGGCCTCCACCGCCGGCGGAGGCCTTGATGAGCACCGGGTATCCAATGGAGTCGGCCAGGGCCTTGGCCTGCTCGGCGGTGTCTACCGCCCCGTCGGAGCCGGGCACCACCGGCACCCCGGCGCTCTGCATCAGCTTCCGGGCGGCGGCCTTGTTGCCCATGGCGCGGATTACGTCGCCGGAGGGGCCGATGAAGGTGATGCCGGCGGCCTCGCAGGCGTCGGCAAAGTCGGCGTTCTCACTGAGAAAGCCGTAGCCGGGGTGGATGGCGTCGCACCCGGCGGCCTGGGCCACGGTGAGGATGGCATTGACGTTTAAATAGCTGTCTGCCGAGCGGGCGGGGCCGATGCAGTAGGCCTGCTCCGCCAACTGGACATGGAGAGCCTCCCTGTCCGCCTGGGAGTAGACCACCACGGGCTCGATCTCCAGCTCCCGGCAGGCCCGGAATACCCGGACGGCGATCTCGCCCCGGTTGGCAATTAAAATGCGCTTGAACATGGGCTCACCCTTCCCGGTAGCGGAGCAGCGGCTCCCCGAAGGACACCAGGGCCCCGTCCTCCTGAAGGATCTCCTCGATGACGCAGTCGCAGGGGGCCTGCACCTCGTTCATCATCTTCATAGCCTCCATCAGACACACGGTCTGACCCTTTTTCACATGGTCGCCCACCTGCACAAAGGGAGCAGCATCGGGGGCGGAGGCGGCGTAGAAGGTGCCCACCAGGGGGGCGGTGATGCACTTGTCCGCAGGCGCTGGAGCAGCCGCCGGCGACACAGCGGCCGCGGGGGCGGGCACCGGGGCGGCGGCAGGAATGGGAGCGGCCGGGCCGCCCTTGCCCAGCTCCAGGGAGAAGTCCTTGGTGGAGAGCTTCAGGGTGGTGGCGGTGCTGGCGTCAAAGCGGGCCATCAGCTCAAAAATCTCTTGATTGGTCATAACGGCTCCTTTCGGAAAAAAGGCACCGGCCTGCACCGGTGCCCAGGTTCCTTATTACTCAGCGTGATCCTCCAGGTACTTCACCAGGTCGCCCACAGTCTTCATGTTGGGCAGCTCCTCGTCGGCAATGGTCACACCGAACTCCTCCTCCAGAGCCATGGACAGCTCCACGGCGGCCAGGGAATCGGCCTCCAGATCCTCCGCCAGGCGGGCATCGGGGGTCACCTTGTCGGCGTCGCAGCTCAGGGTTTCCACAATAATCTCTTTAACCTTCTCAAAATCCATGACAGATTCTCCTTGCAAAATTACTTCAATCATTTTACTTAAAATTTTTTAAATAAAATAATTTAAGCATATTTTAGCAGGTCATTCGCATTTGTCAAGAAAAAAGTTTGTAAAATAATGGGTTCAATTGGGGTGAGCCCTTGAGCGGCAAGGTGTTTTGCCCGAGAAAAAAGTTGTAGGGTCCCCTTGCGGAGGCGGGCAAATTGCAGTACGATAGCGGAAAAGGAGGAATCATATCGTGAAAGTATTTATTAGCGCGGATATTGAGGGAACCGCTGTTACCGCCACACGGGAGGGCTGTCGGCCGGGGGAATTTGAGTATGAGCGCAGCCGGAAGGAGATGACGGCGGAGGTGGTGGCCGCCGCCGAGGGGGCCCGGGCCGCCGGAGCCGAGCTGGTGGTGGTGAAGGACGCCCACGGGCCGGGGCTCAATATTCTGCCGGAGGAATTGCCGGAGTATGTCCAGCTCATCCGAAGCTGGAGCGGCTCACCGGAGATGATGGTGGAAGGGCTGGACAGCAGCTTCGATGCCGCCTTTTTCGTGGGCTATCACAATGCGGCGGGGGAGGGAGGCAACGCCCTGAGCCACACCATCAACGGCGGCGTGGTTCACCGCATCACCGTCAACGGGCAGCCCGCCTCGGAGTTCCTGATCTACAGTTGGATGGCCGCTTGGTATGGGGTTCCAAGCGTGCTCCTCACGGGAGACAAGACCCTGTGCGAGGTGGGGGCGGAGCTGCACCCCTCCCTGGTTACCGTGCCGGTAAAGGACGACGTGGGGGGACGTTCCCAGGGCCTCAGCCCAGTTTTGGCCCACAGACGGATCCGGGAGGGGGCAGAGCGGGCAGTGAAGCAGGACTTGTCCGCCGCCCGTATCACCCTGCCGGAGCATTTCCGGGTAGAGCTGACCTATAAGAGTCACCGGGATGCCTATACCAAGGGCTTCTACCCCGGCGCGGAGCGGGTGGACGCGATGACCTTGGCCTATGAGACCGGCGACTGGTACGAGGCAAACCGTTTCCTTCTGTTCGCCATCTGAGCAATGCGCCGCGTAAAGCAAAGGGCCGCCCGGTATAACCGGGCGGCCCTTTGCGTGAATGGGGGGTGTTGTTTTAAGTAGCCGCCCCGGCCGGGGCGGCAGGGCAGTCAGCCGCGGCAGCAGCCGCAGCCGCAGGAGGAGTCCTCGTCCTCCCCGCCCGCAGTATCCCAAAGGAACGCGGGGAAGGAGACATACACGGGCCAACGGGTGTTGGCAGCCGTGCCGCCGCCGGGAAAGACGGGCAGCTCGGGGAAGGAGGGCAGGGTGGTGATCCCGCCGTTCCCGGTATTGGAACCGTTCCCGCAGCAGCAACAGCAGCAATTGCGGTTCTGACCGTGACAACAACACATAGTAAGGTACCCCCATTCAAATTTGCGGCGGGCCTTCGCCCCCCACATCGACAGTATACGCCGCAGGTCCGCCGGGGGTGCCTGGACAAACAAGCGCCCCCGGCCCGCAGGGGCCGGAGGCGCCGTTCCATCCGTATGTTAGGCGGCGACCACGTTGACCGCACGCAGCTTGTCGGCATTCTTGGGATCGGGCTCCACATCATAGGTGACCTTCTGGCCCTCCTGAAGGGTCTTGAAGCCGTCGCACACGATGGCGGAGAAGTGCACGAACACATCGTCGCCGCCCTCGTCGTTGGAGATGAAGCCGAAGCCCTTGGTCTCGTTGAACCACTTGACAGTACCGTGATACATAATGGTACCTCCTGAAAAAAATTTGGAGCTAAATGACATAGAAAAAAACCCACACATTTGCCGCTCGTCTGAAGATCCGACGATGACTACAAACATGTGAGTTCAGGCCGTGCATTTAGACTACTATACAAATATAACACGAAATCCAGGCCACGTCAAGAGGAAAGAAGCGGAAGGGGGGGGGGGCAGGCGCCGCCCCCGGAGGGATTCAGAGACGCTCCTTTTCCGGATTGTCGGAAATGAGCCGCCGGATGGCCTCGTCCGGGTAGGACAGCAGCCGGCCGTATTCCCAGGCGAGCTGGCTGCGGTTGCCGCCGAAGTAGGCCCGCTCGGCCACCAGATTGGCCTTGCGCTCCTTCAGGCGCAGGTACTGGTCGAGAATGTGGCCAGCCCGGTAGAACAGGATGTTGAACTTGCCCTGATTCAGCGAGAGGGGAAAGAGGTCGGTGAGCAGCGGGGTGTCCTCTATGTAGAGCTGGTTGCCGTACTGGTGGCAGCAGGAGCGGGCAAAGGGGATCAGGGCGTCCCGCTCTGCGGCGCTGTCCATGGGATGGCTGAGGGCCAGTGCCTTCACCCCGGAGCGCACCATCTCGTTGAAGCAGTCAATCACGCCGCACTGGTAGGAATAGGGATCAATGTTCTGCATAATCAGGGCCTCCTGTCTTGTCCCCTCTATTTTACCCCACCGCTGCCCATATGACAAGCGGGTAAAGAAAGGGAAAAAAAGGAAGATGTGTCGATTTTCTACCGGGCCCAGTCCCGGCTGCGGCCCACCGCCCGGTGCCACTGCTCCAGCAGGCGCTCCCGCTGCTCCGGCGGCATGGCGGGGGAGAAGGCGGTGTCGCACCGCCACAGGCGGCGCAGCTCGCCGGTACCGCTCCACACCCCGGCGGCCAGACCGGCCAGATAGGCCGCCCCCAGGGCAGTGGTCTCCCGGATGGCGGGACGGCGGACCTCCCGATCCAGGATGTCCGCCTGGAACTGCATGAGGAAGGCGTCCCGGCTGGCCCCGCCGTCGGCCTTGAGCTGGCCCAATGGCAGGCCGGTATCCGCCTCCATGGCGTGAACCAGGTCGGCCACCTGGTAGGCGATGGACTCCTGGGCCGCCCGGGTGATGTGCTCCCGCCGGGTGCCCCGGGTGAGGCCCACCAGAATGCCCCGGGCGTACATGTCCCAATAGGGGGCCCCCAGACCGGTAAAGGCGGGTACCAGATAGACGCCCCCGTTGTCGGGCACCTTCTGGGCGTAGTACTCCGCGTCCCGGCTCTCGGGGAAGAAGCGCAGCTCGTCCCGCAGCCACTGGATCACCGCCCCGCCCACGAAGACGGAGCCCTCCAGGGCGTACTGCACCCCTCCGTCCAGCCCGACCGCCACGGTGGTGAGCAGGCCGTTGCGGCTGGCGCATGGCTTGTCCCCGGTGTTCATCAGCAGGAAGCAGCCGGTGCCGTAGGTGTTCTTGGCGTCGCCGGGGGAGAAGCAGCCCTGGCCGAACAGGGCGGCCTGCTGGTCGCCGGCCATGCCGGCGATGGGGATGCGCACGCCCTGTATGTCGGTGTAGCCGTAGACCTCGCTGGAGGGGCGCACCTGGGGCAGCATGGCCCTGGGAATGTCCAGGGCGGAGAGGAGGGTGTCGTCCCAGTCCAGGGCATGGATGTCAAAGAGCATGGTGCGGGAGGCGTTGGTGACGTCGGTGGCGTGGACGGCCCTGCCAGTGAGCTTCCACAGCAGCCAGGCGTCCACCGTGCCGAACAGAATCTCCCCCCGGCGGGCCTTTTCCCGGGCCCCCTCCACATGGTCGAGCACCCACTTGATCTTGGTGGCGGAGAAGTACGCGTCGGGAACCAGGCCAGTGGCGGCGCGGATGTGCTCCTCCAGGCCGTCGGCCCGCAGCCGGTCCACCAGCTCCGCCGTGCGGCGGCACTGCCAGACGATGGCGTTGTAGATGGGCCGCCCGGTGGCCCGGTCCCACAAAATGGTGGTCTCACGCTGGTTGGTGATGCCGATGGCGGCGATCTCCGCCGGGTTTACCCCCGACTGGGCGATGACCTCCATCATTACCCCGTACTGGGAGGACCAGATCTCCATGGGGTCATGCTCCACCCACCCCTCCCGGGGGTAGAACTGGGTGAACTCCTTTTGCGCCACGCCGAGAATGTTCTGCTCCCGGTCAAAGAGGATGGCGCGGGAGCTGGTGGTGCCCTGATCCAGAGAGAGAAGATAGGTGCCCATAGCGAAGCCTCCTTTTAGAAATTGAGGGTGAAGCGGTCCCGCCGGACGGTGAGCACGCCCTCCCGCTGGAGGGCGCCGATGGTGCGGGACAGTGCGCTGCGGTCCACGCAGAGATAGTCCGCCAGGGCCTGCCGGTCAAAGGGGACAGTGACGGTGGCGCGGCCTGTCCGGGCGGCCTGCTCCTCCAGATAGGAGAGCAGCCGCTCTCGGATGGTGCGGCCGGACAGGTGCCCCAGCTTGACCGCCAGAGAGAGGTTTTTCTCCGCCAGCACCTGGAGCAGGTTGGAGATGAGCCGGGTGTGGAAGGTACAGGCGGCGGAGCAGGGGGCGGAGATGCGGCCGCAGTCGATGAGCAGCACCGCCGCGTCGGCGGCCGCCGTGACGGTCACCGGCAGGCTCTCCGCCCGGGCGCAGGCGAAGGACTCGGCAAAGAGGCCGCCGGGGCGGATCTCCCCCATGACCACTCGCTGGCCGTCGGCCTTGGTCCGGCTCACCTGCACCTGGCCAGTGAGCACCGCCCCCAGGTGGGTGGCGGGGTCGCCGGCATGAAAGATCACATCCCCCTTGGAGTACTGCCGCAGCCGCGCTCCCAGACAGTCCAGCATGGACAGCAGCTCCCTGTCCCCCATGCCGTGGAACAGGGCGACCCTCCGCAGGGCCCCCAGATAGGCCTCCATGGCGCCCTCCCCTCTGTTGCAAAAGCAACCCGTTTGCCTTATGGTAGCAGAAAAAACGGATGAAGGCAAGAGAAAGCCGCCGCCGTCTTGCAAAATGGGGTGGAAGCTGGTAAGATAGGGACAGATTTGACAGAAACGGCGGTGAAGGTATGACAGGTATGTTGGCCGTTGGCGTGCTTCTGATTGCCCTTGGCGTGGTCTTTCTCGCGGTGCCTCTGGAGCAGCTCCAGAAGGTGTTCCGGCGGATGCGCTCCCGGATTGGAACCAAAATCGGCGGTGCGGTGCTGGTGGCAGCCGGTATCGCCCTGGCCCTGTACTGACATGGATAAGGCAGGCAGTAGGATAATCCTGAGCTCAGGAAGATCACATATATGTGAGGAATCGGCCATGTTGAAAATCGGTACCTTTTCCAAGTTGTCCAGGCTCAGCATCCGCATGCTGCGCCGCTACGACGAGCTGGGGCTGCTCCAGCCCGTCCACACCGACCCGTTCACCGGCTACCGCTACTACCGCGAGGAGCAGCTCACCACGGCGGGGCGCATCGCCGCCCTGCGGGACATGGGCTTCGGCCTGTCCGCCATCGGGGCGCTGCTGGAGGACGGCGGACGGGAGGAGCTGGACCGCCGCCTGGCGGAGCAGCAGCGGGTGCTGGAGGCCCTCCTGGCGGAGACGAGGCAGCGGCTGCGCCTCCTGGAAACGGCCCGTGCACAGTTGAGAAAGGATGAAAGCACCATGGAATACAGCGTTACTCTGAAAAATCTGCCCCAGCGGCGGGCGGCCTGCGTCCGCATGACCCTCCCCAGCTATGAGGCCGAGCACCAGCTCTGGCAGGTGATGGCCCGGGAGACCGCGCCCTTGAGCCTCCGGCTGGAGGAGCCCTGTCTCTGCTCCGTCACCTATTACGACGGGGAGTACCGGGAGCGGGAGGTGGATGCGGAGGCGCAGAAGACGGTCCGGGGAGACTACCCCGACACGGAGCACGTCCGCTTCCGCACCCTGCCCGCCGTGACGTTTGCCTCGGCCACCTTCCGGGGGCCCTACGACAAGATCCGCGCGGCCAACGCCGCCGTGGCCGCTTGGGTGCGGGACAACGGCTATGCCTTTGACGGCCCGGCCTTCAATATTTACCACGTCAATCCCAGCGAAACCGACGACCCGGAGGAGTACGTCACCGAAGTGTGCTACCCGGTGAAAAAGCGGGCGTAACACTTCATGCGCACAGGATCTGCCATGAAACGATGCAAAGGCTCAGGCGCATGAAGTGATTGCGCATGTGGGCGGTCCCGGCCCATGCGCTGTCATCTCATGACCATGCCGCGGTAAGAGGCCCAGGCTTATGCCTGGGCCTCCCGCTGTCAGCCCTCGTAGACCTCCTTCGCCATACGCAGGGCGGCCCAGGCCTTGGGCCATCCCGCGTAAAAGGCGGCGTGGGTGAGTATTTCCGCCATCTCTCCGGCGGTGACGCCGTGGCGTTTGGCGTTGGCAATGTGAAATTTCAGAGAACTGTCCAGAATGCCGCCGGCCATCAGGGCCGTGACGGTGACGATGCTGCGGTCGCGGGCGGAGAGAGCCTCCTCCCGTGCCCACACCTCGCCGAAGAGCACGTCGTCATTGAGTTGGGCGAATTTGGGGGCAAAGCCCTCTAGCTCGTCCCGGCCCGCCGTTATCTTTTGTTCCATAAAAGACCTCCTACTGATTATCTGTCCCGCCGGTCAGTGCCTCCAGAGCCCGATAGGCCGCCGCGTCCACCGGCTCACACCACTCGTTTTGGGAACCCTCCCCAGGGACCTCGACGGCCAGGTGCTGAAAGGCGCTGTCCACTGCCGCCCCGTGCCAGTGCTTGACATTGGGCGGGATATTCACCACGTCGCCGGGACGGAGCGCCCGGGGAGCTTCGCCCCACTCCTGATACCACCCCCGTCCAGCGGTAACAAGCAGAATTTGCCCGCCGCCGCGGGCGGCGCGGTGGATGTGCCAGTGGTTGCGGCAGCCCGGCGCGAACGTGACGCAGCCTACGGGTACCTGCTCGGTGGAGAGCATATTCAGATAACTGGTGCCGTCAAAGTAAGGGGCAAAGGCGGTGTTCTCCGCCCCTGCGTGGAAGGGGCTGGTGCGGTTGAGCTCTTCCAGTGTCATGGTGCAATCTCCTCTCCGGCCAGGCGGATATTCCACCTGCGGTTGTTTGCTCCTATTTTAAGCCGGGCTGGCTTGACAGGGAAGCGCCGATTTTGTACCATGGTATCAACCAAAAGTTTGAACGGAAGGGAGGAGCGGCCATGTTCAACCCCCAATTGGCCACCTTTGTCTGCGTGGCCGACTGCGGCAGCTTCAGCCAGGCGGCGGAAAAGCTCTACCTCTCGTCCACGGCGGTGATGAAGCAGCTCAACGCCCTGGAGCGGCACCTGGAGCTGAAGCTGCTGGAGCGCACAAGGCGGGGGACCGTCCTGACCCCGGCGGGAGAGGTCATTTACCGCTACGCCAGACAGATGTTCGCCGACTCGGACCGGGCGCTGCGGGAGGCGCGGGCGGCCGCCCAGGCGGCCCGGTCTGCCTTTTGTGTGGGAACCTCCATCCTCAATCCCTGCCGGCCCTTTATGGACCTGTGGTACCGCTTCTGCGGGCACTTCCCCGGCTACCAGCTCCACCTCGTCCCCTATGAGGACGACCACCAGGGGATTTTGGGAGAGATCGGCGCCCTGGGAGAGAAATTTGACTTCCTTATCGGTGCCTGCGACTCCCGTCAGTGGCTGGACCGCTGCAATTTTCTCCCTCTGGGGGAGTATCGCCACTGCATCGCCGTCCCCCGGGGACACCCCCTGGCGGGGCGGAAGGGGCTCACCCTGGCAGAGCTGCATGGGGAGACCCTGATGATGGTGAAGCAGGGGGACTCCCCTTCAGTAGACCGGGTGCGGGCCGCAGTGGAGGCCCATCCGCAGATCCATATTGAGGACACCCCGCAGTTTTATGACATGGAGGTGTTCAACCGCAGCGTCCAGACCGGCCACCTGCTGATGAGTCTGGACTGCTGGACGGAGGTGCACCCGTCCCTGGTGACCCTTCCGGTGGATTGGAACTTCACCATCCCGTACGGCCTGCTCTATCAGCTCCGGCCCGGCGCAGATGTGGCCCGGTTTGTGGCCCTGGTCCGGGGGGACGGCCCCGCATAAGAAGACAGCGCGCCCGCCGGATTTCCGGTGGACGCGCTGTTTGGCCAGAAGGGGGACACGGGCTCCGCCTCATAGTCCGGTGCGGTAAAGGGGGATGACGTTGATGACGGGCTCCTCATAGGGGTGGGCCCGCTTGACGGCCGCCACGGTCTCCTCCACGCGGTCCGTCCGGCAGGTGACCTCCACCTTGAGCTCCGGCGCATGGCATGCCTCACCCACCCTGCCCAGATAAGGGGCGGTGCCCGCCAGGGGGCGCCAGACGCCGATGACAGGGCTATAGGAGAGACAGCGGTCGTACCGGCCGATATGGCCCGCGTCCACCGACCACAGGGCCTGCTGAACGGCCTCCAGGTGGCTCTCAGGGAGATAGATTTCCAGCTTGCAGAACTCAAATTCCATGGCCCCTCACTCCTCCCGGTATTCCGGACACTGGTAGCGGGGCTTGCCCCGGCTGGCCCTGCCGTACTCAATGGCTCCGGCAGGACATCCGCAGATGCAGGCCATACAGTGGGTGCACCGGTCCCCCCACACAGGGCGGCCGTCCCGGAGGCGGATATTGTTTTCCACACAGACTGCGGCGCATTTGCCGCAGCCCACGCAGGCGCTGGTGGAGCGGAAGGGGCCGGCCTTGATGATAAAGCGGTAAAAGAAGGCGTTCACCGGTCCAGATTTGAGCTTGTCGATCGCTCCGCGCCGGACGGGCGGGAGGGACTCGCCCCGGCGGATGCGCTCCGCCCCCTCCTCCAGCCCCGGCACCGCGGCTGCCACGATGGCGTGGGCCTCCTCCGGCCCGGGAGCGCGGAACAGGGCGATGTAGTTCTCCGGCATGACAACCGGCAGAACGCCGCGGTAGGTGAGGCCCATGTCCCGGCAAAGGGCCTCCAGCCGGGGGATGGGATCGCCGATTTCCGCCCCGCAGGTCATGACAAAGTAGGCGTCCCGGCTGCCCGAAAACCGGCCGCCGCGGAGCAGGGCCTCGAAAATGCGGGGGAGCTGCCAGCCGTAAGTGGGAGACACAAAGACCCACGGTGACCGGGAGGTGAGGGCGGGAAAGCGGCCGTCCCGCAGGAAGGGAAAGGCGTCCACCGCCTCATCCCCCAGCCGGTGGGCTAGCCATTTGGCGCAGTAGCGGCTGTTTCCCGTGCCGCTGAAATAGAAAATCATCAGGAGCGCTCCTTTTATAAACGGTTATTTCATTTGCTCCAACACATCCGACTCCCAGCGGTGGAGGGCCGCAAGCTGCTCCGGTGTGTGGAACCAGTGCTCGCCGCCCTCCAGGACGGTGAGTGCTCCGCCGAACCGGCGGGCGAAGTCCTCTACCGCCGCCCGGCGGAGCATGGCGTCCCCGGAGGCGTACAGCAGGGCGGTGGGAGTGGGCCAGCGGGACACCGGATGGGCGCGGACATACTGGAGGTAGGGCCAGGAGAGGGTCTCCCCGAAGGGAGTGTCCAGCTCGCCTGCTGCCTCCAGTTGGGCCTCGCTGACGCCGGCCCACCCCATCATGTCTCGGATGAGCCCCTCCATGTCTACCACCGGGGAGACGAAAAGCGCCTGCTCCAGACGCTCCCCGGCGAAGGCCAGCAGGGAGAACCAGGCCCCCAGACTGGTGCACCGCAGGGCGGTATGCCGCCACTGCCCTTTGGCATAGCCCAACAGCGCCCGCAGCTCGGGCGCTGCGTGCCAGGGGTCCAGGGGCACCCCGTCCCCGCGGCGTGTCCCGTGCTCCGGCAAGTCGGCCGCCAGCACCTGCCAGCCCCGGGGACAGGCGAGGGCGGCAAAGTCCTCCGCCTCCTCCTTGCACCCGCCCTTGCCGTGGACATACAGCCAGACCCGGTCGGCGGGAGGACCATAGAGGGCGGCCTTCAGCCCGGCCGCCTCCAGCTCAGTTAGTTCCATCGTTTCCTCCTCGTGTGCCCGGCAGCTTTACCGGGCAGGATACTCTATTATAACACAAACCTGGAGAAAATGCTTGACTTTGACGCTGCGTCAACTGCTATGCTGTAGAAGAAGGGGGGAATACCGGATGGAATATTCCATTCAAGCCCTGTCGCGCCTGTCCGGGGTGACCACCCGCACCCTGCGCTGGTACGACGAAATCGGTCTTTTGAAGCCCAGCCGGGTGGCGGAGAGCGGGTACCGCTATTACGGCCCGGCGGAGGTGGACCGGCTTCAGGACATCCTCTATTACCGGGCCCTCGGGGTGGAGCTGGCCCGGATCAAGAGGTGCCTGGACGACCCCTCCTTCGACCGGCTGGCCGCCCTGCGCAGCCACCTGACCGCCCTGGAGGCGGAGCGGGCGCGGCTGGAGGGCCTGATCCGGTCGGTACGACAGACCATCGGAGCCGAAGAAAGGAAGGAAATCATGGACGATAAGCAGAAATTTGAGGCATTCAAACAGCGGGTTGTGGACTGGCACCAGGAGACCTATGGGGCAGAGGCCAGAGGCCGATATGGTGACGCCGAGGTGGACGAGGCCCAGACTGCGGTTTTGAACCTGACCCCAGAGCAGTACCAGGAGTGGACGCGGCTGGGCGGGGAGCTCCAGACCGCGCTGGAACGAGCGGTGGCCTCCGGCGCTTCTCCGGAGGGGGAGGACGGCCGGGCGGCTGCGGCGCTCCACCGCCGCTGGCTCACCCTCACCGGCAACCAGTACGACCCCGCCAAGCACCGGGGCCTGGCCGAGCTGTATGTGTCTGACCCCCGCTTTACCGCCTACTATGACAGGGCTGTGCCCGGCTGCGCCCGGTTCTTACGGGACGCAGTAGCCTGCTGGGCGGAGAGGCTGTGAAAGGGGGGAGCCGCGCAGCTGCGCGGCCCTCCGCCTTATTCCAGCTCGTCCAGGCGGTCCTGGAGCTCGTCGGCCAGATCCTCCAGTGCCTCGTGGCGTTCTCCCCAGTCCTCATAGGCATCGCTGTCCATATCCTCCGGCTCGAGCTCGTCCAGCTGCTCCAGCACAAGCTGGATCCGTTCCAGGCAGGAGAGAAGTTGAGCGCGGTCCATGCCGTCCAACTCTGGCTGTCCGGGAAAGGCTGGAAAATCAAGCGTGTCCCCCATCCGGGTGCCTCCTTTCGGCTCTATGAAGTATGACGATTCTACCACAGCCGTTCTCTCATGAAAACATTGCAGGCGGGATTTCTTTCCGACAAGCAATGGAATACCGAACGGCGGAGTAGACACCAAAATAAAAAAGATGCGTCTCCCAAAGCCGTGTGACGCAACACGTTCCATAATCGGTTCCGTCTCTTTTTGAAGAGTGCGTTCACTCAAAAATGCTCCCATGATCTTCTTGATAACGTTCCCTTGAATTTCGGTCAAAAATACAGTATAAACTTTTCGCAAGTCTATCATAAAGTTCTCTCGTATAAAGCAAAAGTATTATTGCAAGTAGCTTCTTATTCAGCGTGACTATGATTTTTATTGTACTACATTACGACGGATTTTGCCGCCCCAATAAGACTATGGGGGTTGTTCCCAAAACATACAAGTAACTTTATCGAAGGGACGATTCTCATGAGCAGCAGGCAAAAAAGCATCAAGCCGATGTCAGTAGGAGTTCGAATCCCACCCATTACACGTTTTGACCTTTGAATTTGCTCTGTTTGTATTTGACTGGTGGCATAAGGCGTTTTATATAGGAAAGGCCGAGACTTTTCTAGCAAAAAGGATTTTAGACATAAAATGGCCCTACCTGACCAGAACAAGGATAACCATTTGTTCTGGTCAGGTAGGGCCATTCAATTGGACCCGCCTAACGAGGCAACGACTCTGACAGGCTTTGAAAGATAGCCCGGTTGTGAAGAACCGCCGATGAATCCGGTTTACAGGCGGCGGCCAGTTCATTGAAGGTTTCCGCTCTTTTCTGGTCGCCCAGATGGCTGTAACAGACGCACAGCTGGATACAGGGGAGATAACCATAGCAGTCCGGAGAGACAAAGCCGCCCCTGCGATCATCCCGGGCGCAGGTCAGAGCCAGAGCGTACCAGTAGGCAGCCTGCTGGTACCGCTCCTGCCGGAGGAAGCAGTTTCCGATCTCACAGCAGACCTCTGCCCTGGGTCGGTCGTAGGTGAAGCTGCGAAATAACGCAGCCAGCGCCGCTTGCTCATGGCCCAACTCCTTGTGACAGTAAGCGCAGTGGCAGCATGCGTCAATGTTGTTCTCCACCCAGCCCTGGCCTTCTTCCAAAAATCGCTCAAAGACATCCAACGCCTCCTCCCAGCGATGGTGGCAGTAGAGCTCACGGCCGTAGTAGAACTGCTGACGGGGTTCCAGCTGTTTCCCAGCAGCCAGTTGGGCCTGGTAGATACGCAGGTTCCGGTCTGGGTCGGAGGGGCGGGTCTTGCGGTGGGTGACGGCGAAATCCGAGTACAGGACATTCCCAACCGGCGTGACAACCTCGTGGACGGCTCCTACCCAGCACATCCCAGCCCGGTTTTTAATCAGCCTTTCCCGGTAGTAAGAGAAGGTCACGCGGCCGCGTTCGTCAAAGCCGGTGTGGTAGGGGGCCATGACCACCGAGACAGTTGGGTCCAGAGTCTCTTTTAGGTTGAGAAAAGCCTTCTGATCCTCCTCCAAAAATACGTCGTCGGCATCCAGCCACATGCAGTAGTCCATAGACGCATGGGAAAAGGCTTCGTTCCGGGCGGCGGAAAAGTCATCCTGCCAGGGAAAGTCAAAGATTTGATTGGTAAAGTGGGTGGCAATCTCCCGGGTCCGATCGGTGGAGCCGGTGTCCACAATGATAATCTCGTCCACGAGGCCAGCCACACTCTTCAGACAGCGCTCCAGCACATCTTCCTCATTCTTTACAATCATACACAGACTGACGCTTATCATAGTGGCGCTTCCTTTTGATTCATCATGATATTGTTTCCGCCGGTTTTTACCGGCGGCACTCAGCTCAGACGGATGATGGTCAGAGAGGCCCCCGCGCCGCCGCTTACCAGAATGGCGGTTCCGGCAATTGTGGTAAAGAGCTGCAACGTAATGGTGGAGTTTGCGGGCAGGGTGACCTTAATCTGGTTTTCAAAGTTAGAGGTTGAGACCACCGGGTTGATGGTAGAGGGGATGCTGTTCACCCCGTTGATCACCAGCCGGGTTCCCATCAGCAGGGCCACAGTGGTATTCACATGGTAAGATATCTGATAGGTGCCCGCCGTGGCCACGGTAAACACCGTGTTCCCGGTGTTGGCCGTGATGTCGGGGGACAGAACTTGGGCGTTGGGCAGGGGGATTGGGCTGCCCCCCAGCGCCACCAGAACGCTGCTGCCCTGGGTGTTGGCGGCAAAGCCGGCGGTGGCGGTAAGGTTGGGACCTGTGGCTCCAGTGGGACCGGACGCCCCCGTGGGACCGGTTGCCCCTGCCGCGCCCGCCGCGCCGGTGATGCCAGCTACTCCGACGGCACCGTTTGCGCCGGCGGAACCTGTCGCTCCGGTGGCTCCGGTAGCTCCGACTGCTCCGGTGGGGCCCGTAGCCCCGGTTGCTCCGGTGGCTCCAGTGGGACCTACAGCCCCGGCAGGGCCAACTGCCCCGGTTGCTCCGGTGGGACCAATGGGACCCTGCGCACCAGTGGGACCTGTCGTACCGGTGGGACCTGCGGCGCCCGTCGGACCGGTCGGGCCGTCCGCACCTGTGGGGCCCGTGGGGCCAGTGACCCCGACAGGCCCTTCTGCGGGGCCCGTCGCGCCCGTCGCGCCGGTAGCCCCGGTGGGACCGGGCAGGATGGGGGCGCTCATGGCCGAGGCCAATTTGCCGGTTAGCAGCATCTGCTGCTCCATCACGCTGGACAGCGTCTCCTGCACGCTTTGATTGACCTGCATTACCTCATCCAAAGCCGCAGCCGCTTCAAGGCCTGGCAGAGTACCCAGAACGTATTGCAGCTTTTCACCCTCGGCGTTGAGGATGTGGCTCAGGCTGAGCTCCTCAGCAGCAATGGAGGAAATGATCTCATTGATGCTGCCCTCTCTGCTCAGAGGAGGCTCGATTGGGGGAAAGGTTGGCAGTGACATGAGACATCCCTCCTCAGCTTAGACGGGTAATGGAAAGGGCCGCGCCGGCGGAGCCCGGCAGCAGGGTGGCCACGGAGGCGATGCCAAACATTTGCAGGGAAACGGTGTCCCCGGCGTTTAGGTTCAGCAGGATCTCGTTGGAGAAGTGGCTCAGAGACACCGCAGGGGCCACGGTGGAGGCCGTATTGGCCGCGCCATTGATAAGAAGGCGGGTACCGCTGGCCAAGGACGCGGTGGTGTTTACATTGTAAGAAATCTGGTAGCGCCCGGCGTTGGTTACCGTAAACACCGTGTTGGCCCCGTTGACCGTGATGTCCGGGGAGAGCAACTGGCCGTCCGGAAGGGGAACCAGGGTGCCCCCTATAAGGACGGTCAGCGCCGTGCCGCTGGTATTGGCTGCAAAGGCGGAGGTGGCGGTGATGTTGGGACCGGTGGGGCCGGTTGCACCAGTCGCGCCCGTCGCGCCGGTAATACCTGTTGCGCCGGTGGCCCCAGTGGCCCCGGTAGCCCCCGCAACACCTGTAGGGCCGGTGGCTCCCGTAACGCCGGCAGGTCCGGTCGCGCCGGTGGCCCCGGTGGCTCCCGTGGCCCCGGTGGCTCCAGTAGCCCCGGCAGCTCCAGCCGCGCCGGTGGCCCCTGTCGCGCCAGTAGGCCCAGTGGGCCCAACCGCACCAGTCGCCCCAACCGCACCGGCAGCGCCAACAGCTCCGGTGGGGCCGGTTGCACCGGTTGCGCCGGTGGCCCCGGTCGCGCCGGTGGCCCCGGTCGCGCCAGTAGGCCCTCCGGCAGGCCCGGTAGCTCCGGTTGGCCCGGTGGCGCCGGTTGGACCCTGCATGGGGGAGGCTGTCAAAGCGCCCTGCATCTTTGCTTTCAGAAAGAGCTGGTTCTGCGCCGCGGTTTCCAGCATACTGCGGACGCTCTCATTGGCGGCCAGCACGTCGCTGACTGTGGCGGGAGGGCCGCTGAGACCGGGCAGGGTTCCCAGAATATATTGCAGTTTCTCTCCTTCAGCGTTGAGAATATGGCTCAGGCCGAGTTCTTCCATCGCAATAGAAGAGAGAATTTGATTAACTGCGTCTTCCCGTTCAATGGGGGGATTCACTACGGGAAAGCTAGGCAGAGACATTATCGGGAATCTCCTTTCAAATTGAGAGGTACATACTAATATGCACCGGTGCGCTGGCGGGAGCGAGGCACTCCAAAACGTCGCGCTGGGACATTCTATGTATCTTCCAGCCAACAGGTTCCCGGTGGAACAAAACTGCCCCGGATGTCATAGGGTAAGACGGCGGCATGGATATCCTGCCGCACATCTTGGACCCGGCCCCGCCGGGACGAACTATGGAGTTTCAATATGTCTATGCCCTCCTTTCCACCCAACGGGGCGGATATGACCCAAGAGGAAGCTCTGACCATGATTATCGCGTCCATTGCCATGGAAGAGCTTGCCCTGAGTCATATTCTCAACGCTGAGGGTGAGAAACTACAATATATCCTGGGGACTTTGCCCGGCACAAGCCCCTGTGCCTGTCCCCATGACGTGCTGGCCGTCAACAAAAGCGTCACCGCCCTTGTTGAGGCAGTGACGCAAAACCAGATGCTGTTGAAAAACAAGCTGGCTCAGGTGCTAGAGTTTTGCCCGCTTCCATCGCCCCCGCCGCCAGCTTGTAAGCCGGAGCCGGGGCCTACGCCCTGTCCTTCTCCTTGCCGGCCAGATCCCTGTGTGTCCCAGTGTCCGGTGTCCTGCTCCCCACCCCATCTAGTGTCTCATCAGGTACTGTCCTGTGAAAAAAGCGCTGTTCAATTAATAGGACTGCGGGAGAGAATGCTGTGGAATCCGGACTGTCGCCTGTGCTGGAGACAGCGAAGCCGTTCAGGAAAAGATATCTGTTTGGACGAACGTACCCCTGCTCAGATTCAGCTTGATCCAGGGAAAACCTACGCAGTCCAATACGCACTGAATGTCTGCGCCACATCACCGGAAGAGGGGACAATTCTCCTCAGACAGTCGCCCTGTGGTGCGTTTACAGATGCGCTGCCTCTGCATTTTTCCATAGGACACCCGGCACACGGTCAGCAGACATTGCACTATGTCTCTGTAATGCACCCCTGTATAAACAATGGATACAGCGTGAAGTTGTCCCTGATGCTTGACGCCAAAGCGCCTCTGTATGTGGAGCAGGCAGTGATGGATGTGGTAGAGCTTTGATGACATGATTGAGCATTTTAATAGCATGTAACGGCTCTGCCGGGCACAAGAGAATCCAGTACAAAGGAGATAAAACGAATTTTGCTGCCGGACAAAGAATGGCTGGAAAGCCAGATAAAAGCAGGTGTTATATTATGAGCGGAACCTCATGACAACCTCCGGCTTCACCTTGGATCGAGAACGACAGAATATACCTTACGGTAAAAATGACCATACAGCGTCCATCCTTATTGACCGCAATCGCTGTCAGAATGGCCACATTAGTTTGCTGATAGTAGCCGGAGAACCCACGTGGTCTCAGTTATATCCTCCACACGCCGGATGGATACGCCGGCTAGATACATCTCGATCAGGGTTTCTTCACACTGCTCTCCCGGCAGCGACAGCTCACAATGGCAACCGTTTTAAAGGAAATACCCTTATAAAGTTGATGTGGCAATGCTTAATATGTGGCTGTTATGGTGTTCAAATAGAGCAGAGCCGATAACTGTATTTTACTTGCGTGTTACCGGCTCTGCGTCTAAAGTGTATGTGCTATGATATTTACTTTAGCTTGTCAATTCGCATTTTATACGATTATTTTTCATTGCAATTGACAGTTTTGTTGGTAGTTGCCTTAAGTTGACGGCAGTAGTGCTTATCAAGAAAAACCGCCCTGCGGCAACGACCTACACCATATTACTGCTGCTGGCCCACAATTGGTTTCCCGTTCTTGTCCAGCAAGAGATACAGCCTGTCGGCAGTTCCGAATTTTTCCATCGGATAGTTTACGCCGGTTTCCCGAGCCACAATGATGCTGACACCTCCGTGCGATCTTTGTGAATTTTGAAAAATCATTGAGATTGTCCTCCGGGCATTCTACCTTGTTGGCATCTGGAATTCTGTCAGGGCCTTATTAAGATAATCGTTGAACGGTTTCATAAGGCGGAACAGTTCGACTGCCTTTTCAAGAAATGACTCTGCATCCATGAGGTCGGTATCGCTGACCATATATTCCAGATACCAGCTTTTGAACTTGAGATACTCGGCCTGCGGATGTTCTTTTTCATATCCTGCGGGGACGTTTTTGAGTGCCGTTCCCCGCACGGTAAAATATTTCTTGAAGTCAGGCGCTCCGATAATCTGTTCCCATTCCTCGCCATGCTGCGAAATATAGTTCCGAATCATCGTCGTCGCGTCTTTGAACATATCCGCGAACAGGCCCCCGCCGAGGAAGGTCTGGTCGCCCGGTTTCATCATGAGGTAATATCCCACGGGGATGGGCAGTTTCCCCATGGAGGAAATATGGGTGCGGAACGCAGGATTGTACGGGGATTTGTCGTGGCTGAAACGGGTATCCCTGTTCAGCTTAAAGGTGAGTTCCTTGGGACTGTTATGCAGAACGCTGGGATCAAATTCTCCGATCTGAAAGATGAGCGTTTGAACCAGCGCCTCAAATTCCGCATTGGCCTTTTTGTATTCCGCTTTGTGAGCGTGATACCACTCCCGATTATTGTTTGCGCTTAAATCGGTCAGGTATTTCAGTATGACTGATGTGTTCATTGCTCTGACTCCTCCCTATGCGTTCTGGACGATGGACAGGGATGTTCCGACCAAAAACCTCTGAATGAACTGCTTCAGGGCCGCTGGGGACTGATAGGGTTTGCAGAATGAAAACTCCTCCGACAAATCATCAATGGCCTCCATAGCTGCTTTTACCTCCACCATGGTTTCCATGGATATTGGTGTGGCGGAGGTAAAGTCCAACTGGGCAGGAGAAATCCGATGATTCTGTATCGCGTAATTGACCCGGTTGATGCAATGGCATTTTCCGCGCCCGTATTCCCCGCAATACTCTCCGAGGAAGTCCGCCATTTTCTTTCTGATCCTGGACAGCCTTTGACGGTAGGTTTCCGGTGTGATACCCAAAATATCCCCCGCGATTCGGCTGTCCACTTTGAACATGGTACCCAGGATGAAAATGCACCGGCTTTCCGTATCCAGGCACTGGAGCAGGACGTTGGTGCAGGACATTTTCAATTCCTCCGCCAAAAGGGCCTTTTCCACGTCCTGCGTCAAATCCGGCACATCTTCAGTTTTTCCGTTTGCAATATCATCCCCGTAAAATTCAAAACTGAGGGGGAACTTCGCAAACATATGTTTCTTGTAGTTTTTCAGATGGTTGACCGCGATACTGAATACCCAGGTGGAGAAGGAGCTGTCCTGTTTGAACGAGGACAAATGCGTGATGATTTTCAGCAGAATATCTTGCGATGCGTCCTCTGCGTCCGGGAATGTTCCGAGCATCCGCAGCGACAGGTTAAACACCAGATCCTGTACGCTGAGGATGACGGTTTCCAGAGAATCTTTGTCTCCTGCGACGGCCTTATCAATTAAGACTAGCAGTTCTTTGTTTTGTATGTTTTCCATGATGTTTACCTCCTATATTCAATTAGACAACCGTGGAGCGGACGTGTGACAAGAAATTTGAATTTTTCAAAAAAATATGGCCGACATATCCATCTGGCTTTTTGAATGAAATCAAGACAGGTTTCAGATCATATAACTTTAGCCGCAATGCCAACAATCAGAATCGCCGTGAGAATATACTTTTTTCTTGTCAACAAGAACGTAACTCATGGAAACCTACGGCTTGTCAAATGTATTGAGCTTGGGCAATCCTTTCCTGTAATCTTCGGGTGTGATCCTATACGTTTCCTTGAAAGCCCGCGTAAAATTTGCGTGGCTGGAAAAGCCGTAGTCTAAGGCAACATCAAGGATTCTCTGCTCGAAGTCCCCCAGATTCTCGATCGCCTTCGCCAAGCGGCGGAGTTTCACATATTCTTAAACCGTTTTATTTACCAGCTGCTTAAACAAGCGCTGGAAATAGAAAAGGGACAGACCGACAGTGCCTGCCAGCGCTTCTGTCGAAATTTCTTCTGTCAGGTGTTCCTCGATATAAGTCAAGGACTGTTCGATTGCTTCCCATGAGTGCATTGCAACACCTCCTGATTGATGTTCATAGTTATGAGCAAAATGTTGTTTGGCCCATCCCTATGACGCTCACATCATACCACATTATTTTTGGTGGGGCTATTCACACAATGCCCTTTTGATATGTGCGCTGTTTGAAATGACCTTTGACCACGAGTATATTGCCGTACACTGCACCCATAGTCAAGTTGAATATCGTTCCAAGGTTCCTACCATATTATAGATTCAATATTACTCCCACCTAAAGTATTTTATTGCAGTTCCTGAACAAACAAGGATAACGCACACCATTACAATGATTGGGAAACCCAAATGATCGATTGGCAGACCGAGGAACGCCGCTTTCATAAGCTGGATGCCTTGGGTTATGGGGAATACGCTGATAATTTTTTGCATGACCTCCGGCATAACCTCAAAAGGCAGGGTGGCCCCGGAGAAAATTAGCATGGGAAAATACAGGATACAGGCGATAACGCTTGCGCTTTTTGTGTTCCTGGCAATACCGCCCACCATCATGCCAATGCTCAATGTAGAACATACAGTCAAAAGCCAACTGCCGACAAACCCGGCCCAGGAGCCGTGTAGTTGGACGCCCCAGGCCAGCCGGGAGAGCAGAAGCAAGGTTATCAGGGACACCAGCGCATAAATCACATAAATCAGAAATTCCACGGCAAGCAGCATACCGGGGCTGATGGGTGTAACCTGAAAGCGTTTCAGGATTTTCCGCTCCCGGTACTCCGCTACCACCAGCGGCAGGCCCATTAGTCCGCCCGCACAGACGGAGATCGCGCACAGTGCGCCAAGGGACTGCTCCAAAAATGAATAGTCCACGCCGTCCGCCGCCGGACTTGCCCCATACAGAAAGCCGAGGATCACCAGCACAACCAAGGGCAGGATCACGGCAAAAATCACCATATTCATATTGCGGATATTCAATTTCAGTTCGTTTTTCAGCAGAGTGCAAAAGGCTTTCATTCCATCCCCTCCCCGGAAAGTTTCAAATAGGCATCCTCAAAATTTCCACAGCCGCTTTTCTTTCTTGCCTGTGCTACGGTTCCGTAAAACACGGCACGGCCTTTTTTGAGAATACAAATTTCGTCACACAAGGCCTCCACCTCGTCCATGAAGTGAGAGGTCAGGAAAATTGTCAGCCCGCCCTCTTTCAGCTCTTTCAGGATTTTCCAGACATCCCGCCGCGCCCTTGCGTCAAGGCCGGTTGTCAGTTCGTCCAGGAAAACAACCTGCGGGTTTGGGATCAGAGCCAGCACGATGAAAAGCCGCTGACGCTCACCGCCGGACAGACTTTTGACAGACGACTGCGTTTTGTCCCCAATCCCAAATTGCTCACACAGCCCTTTCCAATCAGCGGGGGCCATGTAAAGACAGGCGGTTTCCTCGCACAATTCGGACACCTTAATTTCCGCCTGATAATCGCACTCCTGAAATTGAACGCCTACCTGCTGGAACAGACGGCGGCGGTCTTTCCTGGGGTCAAGTGAGAGGATAGAAACCGTCCCGCCGTCCGCCCGCTTTGTTCCCAGGATGCACTCGATGGTAGTGCTTTTTCCGGCTCCATTGGCCCCCAGCAGGCCAATGGCCGTACCGCGTTTTACCGACAGGCTCACATGGTCTACCGCAAGGAGTGAACCATAAGCCTTGGTAACGCTTTCGACTCTTACAACTTCTTCCACGTCGATACCTCCTTTTTTGATGATACAAGAATACCATCAAGGAGAACTTTGGTGGTAAGATGGAGGGTTTCAAAAATTTTCTTTCATTTCTTTCAGCATATCCAGCATTTTTAAGGCGTTTTTCTCCGCCGAGGAAAGGGAGATAATCAACTTGTCGCAGACGGAGATAATATCATCGTCTTGCCGCGGCGTGTTGAGCGCCAGCTTAATGTCAGTATTCGGATTTTTGGAGAGCTGCTGGAGCATCCGCAAAATTGCCTCCAGGGAATAATTTGCACACCGCAGAGAGCGGATGATTTTCAGGCGCTTTATATCCCGCTCCGAGTAGACACGATACCCATTCTGTTTCCTCTTGACCGTCAACAGACCATTCATTTCCCAATTTCGCAGCGTGTCCATTGAGATACCCAAATAATCAGATACCTCTTTCCGTTTCAAAAAAACCGGAGTATCCAGGCTGTCCCCGGACAGGATATGCTGAACAATGCGGATGGCCTCCTCCGCATAGTCGCGCTCTTTCCCCAAATCGGAGATATATTCCTGTGTGAGCAAAATGGCTCCATCAAAATCTTTTTGCGCGGACAGCTTTACAACCGCCACAATCTTTTTTCGCAGACCGCCCTGCAACACTTCAATCTGAAAAGCGGTTCGGGCAAGCCAGAATTGTTGAATGTGAAAAGTTGTAAAAACACGATAACCGTTTGCCTGCCGTTTTGCTGCTGGGATCAGCCCCCATTTTTCGTATAGGCGGACGGTGTTCGGGTGTACTCCGATGACTGCCGCAACTTCGGCGGTTTTGTATATTACCAAATCATTCACCCCCTAATTGTACGATTGTACCTCATTTCTAAAGTCTGGTGGTACAGTGGAGGGTTTTATTATAACTTTTCTGTCTCTCTTTGCATAGAATCCTACCGCATTTTCATTTTTTCTCATATACTTGGCAATTACCACCTACTCCGCCCAAGTAAATGTAGAAAGACCGTCCTATGCTTTCGAGGTGTTCTTCAATCCAATTATTTGGCTGCAAATAATTTGGCTATCTATTCAAGATGACCGGGGATTAAAGGTTCGGATACCAGCGCAGCAGGTCGGACAACCCTTCATCCTCCAATTTTTCTACCACATATCGTAGCCATTCTTCTGGAGTAGGCACATCTCCGATATGAGGTATCTTTTCCCATTGTGTCCGCCGTATAGGGTCAGGATCGTTTATACCAGTTTCAATGCGGGCTGCAATGATGGAGCGCATTTCTTCTACAGATATGTTGCGGTCTTGGGCCAGCTTTTCAAAAAGGGTCTTATATTCAGACAAAAGTAAGCCTCCTTTCACGGCATAGGTAGTATGCCACATTTGGGGCATATAGTAAACGATTATATGACCGCACGCGGCCATTCAATATCTACCAATCCTGACTATTATATTACCGTCTACGGGCTTAAAATAGATACAAAAAAGGCGGCGATAAAAATGGATGTGCAAAAACGCATCAGGGATTTGATGAAACTAAGAGGCTGGACAGATTATCGTCTTGCGAAAGAGGCGAACCTTTCCCACTCTACAGTCACAAATATGTTCAACAGGAACAATGCCCCAACGCTACCGACTCTGGAAGCTGTGTGCAGAGCGTTTGGCATTAACTTGGCACAGTTCTTTGCTGATGAGGTTGATCCGGCACAACTGACCGATGAGCAGCGCACACTTTTTGCGAGGTGGAGTTCGCTCACGGAGCGCCAGAAAAGCCTCTTGCTTGACCTTATGAAAACAATGTGAAACCCGCCGATTCTCTTTGCCAAGAATCGACGGGTTTTGTTTGCGTACCCATAGTATAACGAAATGCCTGATCTTTTAACGAAACCTCTCCAAATTGCTGAAACCACACAATAACATAACGATTCTCCAATAAAACAACGATTGCCCCCAAACACAAAAAGCGCCGCCACTGATTTGGAATTACTCCAGCCAGCGGCGGCGCTTTTCATAAAAGTGTTATATAATCCGCGATTTTCAGCCGTTTTCAAGCAAAAAAGTAAGGACGATAATCTTGATACCCTTGTATCAAAATCATCGTCCCCACATGGTGCCGGTAGTGGGACTCGAACCCACACGATGTTGCCATCAACGGATTTTGAATCCGTCACGTCTACCAATTCCATCATACCGGCAATGGAACTGCAAAATATTATACACGACATTGAAGCGGTTGGCAAGTCTTTTCGATGGAGGAAAATCAGAAAATAATCGGTTAATTAACATACCATTTCCGGTAGAGATGTGCTATGATAATCTTGATTTTATAACTTATCCCATGGAGGGGTTCCGACGATGAAAAAATGCAGGCTGCTTTTGGCGGCGGGGCTGCTGATGTTTCTGACCGGCTGTTTTTCCCAGTCGGTGGAGGAATTCTACGCGCCTCCCAAGGCGCCCGACGATTATCTGAAGCTGGACAATGAGATCAACAAGGTGCTCACGCAAGGGGGCGAGTACGCCGCGCCCCTCAGCGGGGAGCTGACCCAGAAGGTGCAGCTTCAGGATTTGGACGGGGATGGCGTACAGGAGGCTATTGCCTTTTTCCGGGTGAGTGCGGATGAGCGGCCGCTGAAGATCTACATCTACCGCCAAGTGGGGGAGAACTACGAGGTGGCGGCCGTGATTGAGGGCTCAGGAAATGCGATTGACTCCATCTACTATGAGAACCTTGACGACAGCCCCTCCAAGGAGCTCATCGTGGACTGGGAGACAGCGGGGCAGAGGCACTCCCTGGCGGCTTACTCCATCGACCGTTATGAGGTGCTTGAGTTGATGCGCACCGACCACGCCGGCTTCCAGATTTATGACGTTGACGGGGATGGACAGAAGGAAATCCTCGTGCTCCAGATGGCGGCAGGGGAAGTGGGCCAGGCAGAGAGCTTTGTCAACAGCGCGCCGGGCAGCCGAGTGGAGGTCTATAACTTCCGGGATGGTATCCTGGAGCTGGACGCCTCCGCACCACTGTCCAACGGGGTGGAGAAGCTGGTCAGCATGAAGACGGGCTATCTCCAGAACATGGCGCCGGCGCTGTTTGTCACCTCCACCTACGCTGAAAACGGGCAGATCACCGACATTTTCGCCTGGAAAAACGGGGGGCTGGAGAATGTGACCCTGGAGCCGGACACCGGCGAGAGCGACAGCACCATCCGGTGGTCCACCGAGGTGGAGAGCACGAAGGTATCCTATACCGACATCAACCATGACGGCATACTGGAGCTGCCATCCGCCTATGCGCTCCCCGATCCCAACAATGTGGGGACGGCCCCCAACTTCTGGGCCATCCGCTGGTGGCAGTACGACATCAACGGGGTTTCTCATCTGGTATATACCACCTACCACAACAGCCGGGACGGCTGGTACTTTGTTCTGCCCGAGGCGTGGTCGGGGAAGGTGACGCTCTCCCGCAGCGACTTGGCGGGCGGCGGCGAGCGGGCCGTAATCTTTTCTTACTGGGAGGGAAGCGCGGACACAGCGCCGGTGCCGTTCCTGGTCATCTACAAGCTGACCGGCGACAACCGCGTAATGCGGGCCAACATGGCCGACCGCTTTCTCCTGCCCAACACCGGGGAGGAGAAGGAGACCATTTATGCCGCGCGCCTGATCGAGAGTGGTTGGGACTGCGGCTTGGACGAGGAGGGCGTAAAGGCCAATTTCGCCCTGATTACCAGCGATTAGCGCCCACGGCGGACGCCTGTGTGCGAAAGGAGGAAACGGGATGAAAAAGGTACTGGTGCTGGAGGATGAGGCGAACATCCGCAGCTTTGTGGTCATTAACCTTAAGCGGGCCGGCTATGAGGCCATCGAGGCCGAGACCGGGGAGGAGGCGCTGGCCCAGCTCAAGCGCAACCCGGACATCAAGGTGGCGCTGCTGGACATCATGCTGCCCGACATGGACGGATTTGAGGTCTGCCGCCGTATCCGGGCGGGAGACAACAACATCGGCATTATCATGCTCACCGCCCGCACGCAGGAGATGGACAAGGTGACCGGGCTGATGACCGGGGCGGACGACTATGTGACCAAGCCCTTCTCTCCGGCGGAGCTCACCGCCCGCATCGACGCCCTCTACCGCCGTACCGGCGGAGGGGACCCGGTGGATACCGGCGAGATCAGCCAGCCGCCTTTCCTGCTGAACACCCGCAACCGTACCCTGGAGAAAAACGGACAGCGGGTCAAGCTTACACAGGTGGAGTACTCCATCATAAAGCTGTTTATGGACAACCCGGGAAAAGCCCTCTCCCGGGAGGAAATTCTCGACTCGGTGTGGGGACGGGACTACTTCGGCGAGCTGAAGATCGTGGACGTAAACATCCGACGCCTGCGCATTAAAATCGAAGACGACCCCACAAATCCTGCTTATATCACCACCGTGTGGGGATACGGGTATAAGTGGGGCTTTTAGCCAGAGGCGGACGGGGCGTCTTCGATGGGCCCCGCCCTGGGGCGGGGCGGCGCGGAGCGCCGTACAAGCGTTTTTGCCGGAGGCAAAAGCCTTGGCCCGGGGCAATTCACTTGCCCCGGGCAGAGGGAAAAGAGGGGTCCCCGCAAAGCTCTGCTTTGCGGGGCATGACGATCCCACAAATCCTGCTTATATCACCACCGTGTGGGGCTATGGATATAAGTGGGGCTTTTAATGCCGGCCGGGCGGCCGGGATCTAGAACCAAACCCAGGTGGTGACAACAAGATCCATGAAGAAAATCACAGGTATCCGAAAGCGGTGGATGGTGAACTCCATCAGTGTGGTGCTGTTTATCGTGCTGCTGGCGGTGGCGGCCTTCTCCGCCGCGATGGGGAGCTACTACTATTCCACCCTGAGTGAGTCTCTCAAGCAGAAGGCGGAAAACGCCATCAGCAGCTTTGACTACTACCGCACAGAAGCCGAGTATTACGACAATGCCCGGGCGGTGGTGGCCGGGGAACCCAACAGCGACAAGCTGGAGGTAGAGTATCTGGATGCCGACGGCCAGATTCGCTTTTCCAGCTCCGACCTGACGGCCTTTCGCTCCCCCGGAACGCCGGACATTGCCGAGGCCATCAGCATGAAGCGCACTAAGGTATGGATCGGCGCCGACCCCAGCACCGGCGAGCACATCATGGCCGCCTCCAGCCCCCTGATGATCGACGGGGAGGTGGTTGGGGTCATGCGGTATGTCACCTCCCTGAATAAGGTGGACAAGCAGATTATCATCATCGTGGCCATCGCCTTGGGCATCGGTCTGGGTATCCTGGGCATGGTGTACTTCTCCAACCTCTACTTCATCCGCTCCATCGTAGACCCGGTGGCGGGCATCACGGAAACCGCCAAGCGCATCGCCGCGGGCTCCTACGGCGTACAGATTGAGAAACGCTATGACGACGAAATCGGCGCCCTCACCGACACCATCAACGACATGTCGCTGAAGATTAACCAGAGCGAAAAGATGAAAAACGAGTTTATATCGTCAGTGTCCCATGAACTGCGTACTCCCCTGACCGCGATCAATGGCTGGGCGGAAACCATCATGAACGGCGAGGTGCGGGACGCGGGAGATGTGAAGAAGGGGATGGGGATCATCGTCTCCGAGGCGCGGCGGCTGACCAACATGGTGGAGGAGCTGCTGGAGTTCTCCCGCATCCAGGACGGCCGCTTCACCCTGTCAGTGGAGCCCATGGACATCAAGGCGGAACTGGAGGATGCGGTCTACACCTACCGGGAGTTCTTCCGGCGGGAGGGCATTGAACTCAACCACTTCGACTGCGACGAGGAGTTTCCGCCCATCGCGGGGGACCCGGAGCGGCTGCGGCAGGTGTTCTGCAACCTGTTGGACAACGCCGCCAAGCACGGCGGCTCGGGCAAGCGCATTGATACCGCTATCGCCCGGGACGAGGACCAGGTGGTTATCACCATCCGGGACTACGGCCCCGGTATCCCGGCCGAGGAGCTGCCCCACGTGAAGTACAAGTTCTATAAGGGGTCCTCCAAGGCGAGGGGTTCCGGCATTGGACTGGCGGTGTGCGACGAGATTATCACCCGCCACGAGGGTACCCTGGATATTGACAACGCCGAGGGGGGAGGGTGCATTGTAACCATCCATCTGCCAATCCGAGCTCAGGCGGCAATCGAACAAAAGTTCTAAAAATCAAACCCGCGCCCCTTGCAATCGGGGCGCGGGTTTGGTACAATAGACGAAACGATTGAATCCAATTAGTTAAGGAGAACAGTGTACGAATGCCAAATGAAACAAAGCAATCCTGCGCCACAGCCTACAAGACCATGATCGGCGGACAGGCTCTCATTGAGGGGATCATGATGCTGGGACCGGAGAAGAAGGCCGTTGTGGTGCGCAAGCCGGACGGCGAGCTGGAGGAACAGGTGGAGGAGCGGGTGCTCATCAAGGATAAGCACCCCGCCCTGGGCCTGCCGCTGCTCCGGGGTGTCTTCAATTTCTGCTCCTCCCTGGCCAACGGCGTCAAGGCGCTGATGTACTCGGCTTCCTTTTTCCCGGAGGACGAGGAGGAGCCGGAGGAGCCCTCCCGGTTCGAGCTCTGGCTGGACAGACACCTGGGCAGCGAGAAGGCCGCCTCCTTTTTTATCACCGTGGCGGTGGTGCTGGGCATCGTTTTCTCCGTGGGGCTGTTCATCCTGCTGCCCACCGCCCTCACCGGACTGGTGGGCCTGGCCGTTCCCCTGCCCATGTGGCTGCGCAACCTGCTGGAGGGCGTGGTGCGTATCGTCATCTTCATGGGCTATCTGATGCTCTGTTCCCATATGAAGGACATCCACCGGGTGTTCCAGTACCACGGCGCGGAGCACAAGACCATCTTCTGCTATGAACACGGCCTGCCCCTGACGGTGGAGAACGTGCGTATTCAGCCACGCCACCACCCCCGCTGCGGAACCAGCTTCCTCTTTGTGGTGATTGTGGTGAGTATCCTGCTGTCCAGCGTGCTGTTCTCCTTTGTGGAGGTGACAAACACGTTTGCGAGGATGGGGCTGCACCTGCTGCTGTTGCCGGTGATTGTCAGCCTGACCTATGAGCTGAACCGTGTGGTGGGGCGCTACGACAACCGGCTCACCCGGCTGGTGTCCGCTCCCGGCATGTGGCTCCAGAACTGGACCACCTTTGAGCCGGACGACTCCATGATCGAGGTGGGCATCCGGGCATTTACACTGGTGCTGCCGGAGGAGAAGGGGAAGGATCAGTGGTAAAGGGGACCGGCGGGATGAGGCACCAGCAGAAATAAAACCGCTGTGCCGCCCAGACGGCAGAGCCCACGTGAGGCGATGCATAGTTGTCCCATGAAGAAAATGGGGGGATAACCGCCTGGTATTCCCCTGGAGAGAGGAAATTAGAGAGAGACAGAGGAGTGGTTTCTGTATGGCGGCCACGTACAACAACCTCTACCTGGATGCCCGCAAGCGGCTGAGAGAGGCCGGCGTGGAGGGCGCCCAGCTGGAGGCGCGGGAGCTGGTCTGCTGTGCGGCCGGCAAGAGCCGGGAGCAGTTTTACCGGGATATGGCCCTTTATGCCTCCGACCCGGTGGAGGAGAAGCTGGCGGAGCTGCTGGAGCGGCGGCTGGCCGGGGAGCCGGTGGCCTACCTCATCGGGGAGTGGGAGTTCTATGGCCTGGGCCTGGATATCACCCCCGACGTGCTGATCCCCCGGATGGACACCGAGGTGCTGGCCGAGCGGGCCATCCTGCTGGCCCGGGCCGCCGGAGAGGGGGCGAGGGTGCTGGATTTGTGCGCCGGGAGCGGCTGCGTGGGTCTGGCGGTGGCCGCCAACGTGCCAGGCTGCCGGGTGGTGCTGGCCGATGTGAGCGAGGCGGCCCTCCGGCTGTGCAAGCAGAATGTCCGCCGCAACGAGCTCAACGCCCGGGTGACCTGCGTTCAGGCCGACGCCCTGGAGCCGCCCGACGCGGCCCTGTGGGATTTCGACGTGATCGCCTGCAACCCGCCCTATATCCCCACCGGGGATATCGCGGAGCTGGACGTGAGCGTGCGGGACTACGAGCCCCGCTCCGCCCTGGACGGCGGGGCCGACGGACTGGACTTTTACCGGGCCATCGCCGCCCAGTGGGGGGCCGCCCTGCGGCTGGGCGGAGCCCTGCTGTTTGAGGTGGGCATCGGCCAAGCCGGCGACGTGGGGGCCATTCTGGCCCAAAATCAGTTTGAGCAGATTCAGACCTTCCAGGACACCCAGGGCATCGGCCGGGTGGTGGAGGGCGTTTTGAATTCATAAGGGCGGGCAGCGGCCCGCCCGCCGTGAGAGGAGAAGTACATACATGGCAGACAAGAAGAAGGCGGCGGTGGAGTCCGCCGCCCCCGCCGCCGATAAGAAGAAGGCCCTGGAGACCGCCATGGCCCAGATCGAGAAGGCCTACGGCAAGGGTTCCATCATGCGCCTGGGCGACAACGCCGACATCGTGGTGGAGGCCATCCCCACCGGCTCCCTGTCCCTGGATCTGGCCCTGGGCATCGGCGGCGTCCCCCGGGGGCGCATCATCGAAATCTACGGCCCCGAGTCCTCCGGTAAGACCACCCTGGCCCTCCACATCGTGGCCGAGGCCCAGAAGCGGGGCGGCGAGGTGGCCTTCATCGACGCCGAGCACGCCCTGGATCCCTACTATGCCCGGGCCCTGGGGGTGGACATTGACTCCATGCTGATCTCCCAGCCCGACACCGGCGAGCAGGGCCTGGAGATCTGCGAGGCCCTGGTGCGCTCCGGCGCCATCGACGTGGTGGTGGTGGACTCCGTGGCCGCCCTCACCCCCCGGGCCGAGATCGAGGGCGACATGGGCGACTCCCATGTGGGCCTGCTGGCCCGCCTCATGAGCCAGGCCCTGCGCAAGCTGGCCGGCTCCATCGCCAAGACCAACTGCGTGGTCATCTTCATCAACCAGCTCCGCGAAAAGGTAGGCGTGATGTACGGCAACCCGGAGGTCACCACCGGCGGCCGGGCGCTGAAGTTCTATGCCTCCGTCCGCATCGACGTGCGGCGTATCGAGTCGCTGAAAAGCGGCTCGGAGATCATTGGCAACCGCACCCGGGCCAAGGTGGTCAAGAACAAGGTCTCTCCTCCCTTCAAGGAGGCGGAGTTCGATATCATGTACGGCGAGGGTATCTCTAAGATCGGCGAGATCCTGGATCTGGGCGCCAAGCTGGATCTGGTGCAGAAATCCGGCTCCTGGTTCGCCATGGGGGAGACCCGCCTGGGCCAGGGCCGTGATGCGGCCAAGCAGTACCTGAAGGACAATCCGGAGGTGTGCGACAAGCTGGAGGCCGACATCCGCCGCAACGCCTACAAGCTTATGAGTAGCCAGGCCCGGGCCGCGGCCAAGGCCGCAGGCCGGGCGGTGGACATCTCCGCCGAGGACTTCGAGGATGCGGATTCGTAAGCTGGCCCCCTCCGTCCGGGTGGGGGGCCGCTGGCTCTGCCACCTGGAGGACGGAACCATCCTCCGCCTGGGGGAGAGTGAGGTGGTGGCCTTCGGCCTGGGCACCGGAAAGGAGCTGAGCGGGGCGGAGCTGTCCGCCTTGACTGAGGCCGCCCGCGCCGCCCAGGTGCGGGAGAAGGCGGTGGAGCTGCTGTCCGCCCGCCCCCTCTCCCGGAAGGAGCTGGTGGAAAAGCTCACCGCCCGCCCCCGGAACCGGGAGAAGGAGCCCCTCTGCGGCCGGGAGGCCGCCGAGGCGGCGGCCGACTGGCTGGAGGGGCTGGGCTATCTGGACGACGGGCAGTATGCCCGCGCGGTGGCGGAGCACTGTGCTGCCAAGGGCTACGGTCCCGGCCGCATCCGGGAGGAGCTCTACCGCCGGGGGGTGCCGCGGGACTGCTGGGACGGCGCTCTGGAGGGGCTGTCCGGCCCGGAGGAGGCCATCGACGCCTTTTTGCAGAAGAAGCTGCGGGGGGCGGAGCTCTCCGACCCCAAGGTGCGCCGGCGGGCAGCCGACGCTCTGGCCCGCCGGGGCTACCGCTGGGAGGACATCAGTGCCGGCCTGCGCCGCTATGGTGCGGAGCCGGAGGAATGGTAGGAAGAACGCGGCGGACCGCCGCATGTGAGAAAGGAGCACAGACCATGGACACGATGGAAGCCCTGCTGACCCGCCGCAGCATCCGGAAGTACAGGCCGGAGCCGGTCTCCATAGAGGATTTGAAGGAGATTTTGGCCGCCGGGGCCACCGCCCCCTCCGCCGTCAATATGCAGCACTGGTATTTTGTGGCCGTACAGGACCCCGCCGCGCTGGAGGAGGTCAAGGCCATCATGGGCGGCGTGGTGGAGAAATTCCAGCCTGTGCTGGAGGAGCGCTTTTCCCGCCACCCGGAGCAGATCGGCATCACCAACCGCTTCCTGTCCACCCTGGGCGGGGCGCCGGTGTGCCTGCTGGTTTTCATGCTCAAGCCGGACTATCCCGATCGGGACGGAGCCATGCAGAGCGTGTCCGCCGCCATCGAGAACGTGCTGCTGGCGGCCTGGGCCAAGGGCATCGGCTCCTGCTGGCTGTCCGCGCCCCAGCGTATGGGCTTCGGCCCTGCGTTCCAGCGCCGCTTCGCCCCCGACAAGGGGGAGTTCGTGGCAGCGGTCACCCTGGGCTACCCCGACCAGCAGCCCAAAATGCCGCCCCGGCGGGACGGCCGCTATCTGATCGTATAAGGAGAAGTTTTCATTGAAGGTTGCATTTGTATCCCTGGGCTGCGCCAAGAATCTGGTGAACACCGAGCAGATGATGGCACTGGTCCGAAGCGCCGGGCATGAGATCACCGCCCAGCCCGAGGGGGCGGACGCGGCGGTGCTCAACACCTGCGGCTTTATCGACTCTGCCAAGAGCGAGGCCATTCAGAATATCCTGGAGCTGGCCGAGCTGAAAAAGGAGGGGAAGCTGGGCAAGCTGCTGGTCACCGGCTGCCTGTCCCAGCGCTATCAGGACGAGCTGATGGAGGAGCTGCCCGAGGTGGACGGCGTCATGGGCACCGGCAGCTACACCGAGATCGTCCCCGCCCTGGAGGAGCTGATGGCCGGGGGCACGCCCCACCGCTTCGGGGATATCGACCACACGGAGGAGGACGGGGCGCGCATCCCCGCCACCCCCTCCTACACCGCCTACCTGAAGATCGCCGAGGGCTGCGACCATCGGTGCGCCTTCTGTATCATTCCCAAGCTGCGGGGCCGCTACCGCAGCCGTACCATGGAGTCCCTGCTGGCGGAGGCCAAGACCCTGGCCGACGCCGGGGTGAAGGAGCTCATCGTCATCGCCCAGGACATCACCCGCTACGGCATTGATCTCTACCACAAGCGGATGCTGGGGGAGCTGCTCACCGAGCTGTGCAAGCTGCCCTTTCACTGGATTCGCCTGCACTACCTGTACCCCGACGATCTGGACGACGCCCTCATCGACGTCATCGCCCGTGAACCTAAGGTGCTCAACTACATCGACATCCCCCTCCAGCACATCAACGACGGCATTCTGAAGCGCATGTGCCGCCGCTCCACCAAGGCGGAGATCCTCGCCCTGCTGGCCAAGCTGCGGGACCGCCTGCCTGGTCTGGTGCTGCGCACCTCCCTGATCTGCGGCCTGCCCGGCGAGGGGAAGGCGGAGTTTGAGGAGCTGTGCGAGTTTCTGCGGGAGGCCCGTATCGAGCGGGCGGGCATCTTCCAGTTCTCACCGGAGGAGGGCACCCCCGCCGCCGAGATGGAGGATCAGGTGGACGCCGCCACCGCCGAGCGCCGGGTGGAGCTGGTGGTGGAGCTTCAGTCCCGGGTGATGGACGCCTTCAACGAGGAGCGCCTGGGCGAGTGCCTGGAGGTGCTGTGCGAGGGCTTTGATGCCGAGATGGGCTACTATGTGGGCCGCACCTATGCCGACTCCCCCGACGTGGACGGCAAGGTGTACTTCACCGCCGGCGGCCTGGTGCCCGCCGGGGCGTTCGTCTGGGTGCGCATCACCGGCACCAGCGACGGGGATCTCACCGGCGAGATAGAGGAGTGAAGCAATGAATACCGCCAATAAGCTGACCATGCTCCGGGTGGCGCTGATCCCGGTGTTCCTGATTCTGCTCTATCTCCGCTTCCCCTTCCACATGTATTTCGCCCTCACGGTCTTTATTCTGGCCAGCGTAACCGATTTTGTGGACGGCTACATCGCCCGCCACTACAACCAGGTCACCGACTTTGGCAAGTTTATGGACCCTCTGGCCGACAAGGTGCTGGTCATGGCCGCCCTGCTCTGGTTCGTAGAGGCGGGCCGCTTGCCCGCCTGGGTGCTTCTGGTGGTCATCGTGCGGGAGTTCGCCGTCACTGCCCTGCGGCTCATCGCCGTGGAGCGGGGGCGGGTAATCGCCGCCGCCTGGTCGGGCAAGGTCAAGACGGCCTCCACCATGGTGTGCATCTGCCTGATGCTGCTCATTGCCCGGCCTGCGCTGGATCTGGTGTGCGCGGCGGTGATCCTGGTCACCACTGTCTACTCGGGCGCGGAGTATTTTGTGAAGAACAAAGATGTGGTGGACTGGAGTAACCTGTAATGCTGGATTTTACGAAAGAGCTTTGCCCCGACCGGCCGCTGATCCACCCAACCTCCCAGACGAAAAACTGCCGGTTCGGCCGCTATGTGGAGATCGGCGACCACTGTGTGCTGGAGGAGACCGAGGTGGGGGACTACACCTACTGCTTCGGCTCCAACGACATCATCTATACCGCCCTGGGCAAGTTCAACTCCATTGCCACCGGCGTGCGCATCAACCCGGTGCAGCACCCGGCCAAGCTCCGGGCGGCGGCCCACCACTTTACCTACCGCTGCTCCCACTACGGGCTGGGGCCGGATGACGCGGCTTTGATCGACTGGCGGAGGCAGAACCACCGGGTGGTCACCGGAAACGACGTGTGGCTGGGCCACAACGCGGTGCTCATGGGCGGCGTCACCCTGGGCGACGGCGCGGTGGTGGGCGCGGGGGCCGTGGTGACCCATGACGTGGCGCCCTACGAGATCGTGGGCGGAGTACCCGCCCGGCACATCGGCTGGCGCTACCCGCCCGAGCTGATTGCCGCCATGGAGCGCATCCGCTGGTGGGACTGGAGCCACGACATGCTGAGGGAGCGCCTGCGGGACTTTGACGACGCGGCGGCCTTCTGCCGGAAGTTTGACCCGCAATAGAAAACGAGGGCCCGTTGCTTTCATCCAGAAAGCAACGGGCCCTTGCATTAAAAGACCTGCTGGAATAGATTGAACAGGAACGTTAGCAGGGGAATGGCGTTGATACCTAGCACAATAGCTAAAACGGTCATCCAAAAGCTCAACGGCTCCCTCTGTGTTCGGACAGGCGGAATGTAGATGGGTGAGGAGACCTCCTCGCCTACCACAATTTTAGAGGAGATACCGTACCCGGCCAGTACTTGCACCAACCGCTGGGCCTCACGCGGCTTCAGGTGAGTGACCAGCACCGCCGGGGCCCGTTCCAGCAGGGCTTGCGCATCCTTCTGAGAGAGGCCCAGCTCCTTGGAGAGACAGTGCAGAGCGGCCGGGATATCCGCGTGTGGGCCCAGACCGGTGAACACGAGCGAGTACTGCCTAGGGGCCCGCTTGGGGGGAGGGAAACTCTGGAGTGGATAACCGCAGTGAATGCAGGCCAGGGCTTGGTCAGATACCTCTTTTCCGCACTCAGGACAGGAGATCAAGGCCATAAGATACCTCCTCTTGTGTAAAAGCTGGGGGATTCCGGTTCCATAATAACAGGTTAATCTATGGTTTGCAACCGTACTCCGCCTTGACACATTTCCCGGAACATAGTAGTATACTAGAACAGTTGAATTGCGTGAGGAACGGAAATGGTACCCAGCGAGTAACCCGCCAAAGAGAGAGCGTTACCGGCTGAGAGCGCGCCCAGGGGGTAACTGGGGAATGTGTGTCCGGGAGCGCGGGGGATATGGATGCCCCACGGCTGGCCCCGTTACCGACCTTTGAGTGAGAAATGAGAGTGGAACCGCGATTTGTACCGCCTCTTATGCCGTCCGGCATGGGAGGCGTTTCTGTTTTTCAGGAGGTGTTTGGACTGACGCGGCTGTGCCATCCCTGAGACTGATCACGGCACCCTGGCGGTCTACCGCCCGGAGGAGTGGCTGGAGCGGGTGCAACCCTTTTTGGAGGAGACCCCGGTCAGCCGAACAGACTGGTGAACAGCAGACTCAGCAGAGACCAGATGACCAGGGCGGTGAGTGTGGCGAATACGACGGAAGTGAAGGTCAGGGCATCGCCCGGCACCGGAGAGGGGAGCTGGGGCGGCTCCGGCACCGCCCCATCCACCAACTGGACGGGAGCGCCCGCCCGACGGAATACCTCCAGCAGTGCAAGGGCCTCCTCCTCGGTGAGGCCCTCCCGCAGGGGAACCGGCTCCCGGCGCGCTTGCTCCAGCAGACGTATGCCCTGCTCCCTGGAGAGGCCCAGCTCCTTCATGAGGGCGCGGAGCGTTCTGCTGCGGGCATCCGGATAGGCGGGGCGGGCGGTGAGGCGGACGGTAAAGCGGTTGGGCCCTGTGATGGGGCGGAAGTCCGCATACGGTGCGGCGGAGGAGAGGGGATAGCCGCAGTGAATGCAGGCCGGAGCCCGGTCGGATACCTCTTTTCCGCACTCAGGACAGGAGATCAGGGCCATAAGATGCCTCCTTTTGTGTGAAAGCGTGTGGTTTCAGCCCCATACTAACAGAAATCCCCCTGAATTGCAACCGCAAAGCGCCTTGACACATTTCCCGGAACGTGGTAGTATACTAGAACAGTTGAATCGCGTGAGGAACGGAAATAGTACCCAGCGAGTACCCGCCAGAGAGGGAGCGTCACCGGCTGAGAGCGCGCCCAGGGGGTAACTGGGGAATGTGCGTCCGGGAGCGCGGGGGATATGGATGCCCCCCGGCTGGCCCCGTTACCGGCCTTTGAGTGAGAAATGAGAGTGGAACCGCGATTTGTATCGCCTCTTATGCCGTCCGGCATGGGAGGCGTTTCTGTTTTTCAGGAGGTGTTTGGACTGACGCGGCTAGGCGAGACCCTGCGGGCCTATCAGGCCCGCGACCCGGCGGCCCGGAGCCGGCTGGAGATTTTTCTGCTCTACCCGGGCGTGCACGCGCTCATCTACCACCGGATTGCCCACTTTCTCTACCGGCACCGGCTCTTCTTCCTGGCCCGGCTGGTGAGCCAGTGGAGCCGCTGCTGGACGGGAATTGAGATCCACCCCGGCGCGCAGATCGGCCGGCGGCTGGTTATCGACCACGGCATGGGCATCGTCATCGGCGAGACGGCCGAGATCGGCGACGACTGCCTGCTCTACCACGGGGTCACCCTGGGGGGCACCGGCAAGGACCACGGCAAGCGCCACCCCACCCTGGGGAACAATGTGATGGTGTCCGCCGGAGCCAAAGTGCTGGGCCCCTTCAAAGTAGGGGACAATTCCCGCATCGCGGCCAACGCGGTGGTGCTCAGCGAAATACCGCCGGAGGCCACCGCCGTGGGCGTCCCCGCCCGGGTGGTGCGCATCGCCGGGGAGAAGGTGGACTTCGCCGGGCAGGTGGACCAGATCCACGTGACCGACCCGGTGCAGAAGGAGCTTCAGGCGTTGAATTCCCGGCTGGAATGGCTGGAACAACTGATGGATGAACAGGCAAGGAGTAAGAATCTATGAAAATCTACAATTCCGCAACCCACACCAAGGAGGAGTTTGTCCCCCATGAGCCGGGCAAGGTGTCCATGTACACCTGCGGCCCCACAGTGTACCACTTTGCTCACATCGGCAATCTGCGCAGCTATATCATGGAGGACGTGCTGGAGAAGCTGCTCCGCTATGCGGGCTATGATGTCACCCGCGTCATGAACATCACCGACGTGGGACACCTGGCCTCCGACGCCGACACCGGCGAGGACAAGATGCTCAAGGGGGCCCAGCGGGAGCACAAGACCGTGATGGAGATCGCCCAATTTTATACCGATGCCTTCTTTGCCGACTGCAAGAAGCTGAACATCAAGTACCCCGACGTGGTGCAGCCCGCTACCGGCATGATCGGTGACTATATCAAGGTCATCTCCTCCCTCATTGACAGGGGCTACGCCTACTTCGCCGGCGGCAACGTCTACTTCGACACCTCCAAGCTGGAGAAGTATTATGTGTTCAACGACCACGACGAGGAGGACCTGGCCGTTGGTGTCCGTGAGGGCGTGGAGGAGGACGCCAACAAGCGCAACAAGAACGACTTTGTGCTGTGGTTCACCAAGTCCAAGTTCGAGGATCAGGCCCTCAAGTGGGACTCCCCCTGGGGGGTGGGATACCCCGGCTGGCACATCGAGTGCTCCTGTATCTCCATGAAGTATCTGGGGGAGCACCTGGACATCCACTGCGGCGGCATCGACAACGCTTTCCCCCACCATACCAACGAGATCGCCCAGTCGGAGGCGTACCTGGGCCACCCCTGGTGCAAATACTGGGTGCATATCCACCACCTGAACACCAACTCTGGCAAGATGAGCAAGTCCAAGGGAGAGTTCCTCACCGTCTCCCTGCTGGAGGAGAAGGGGTATGATCCGCTGGTGTACCGCTTCTTCTGCCTCCAGTCCCACTACCGCAAGGGGCTGGTGTTCTCCTGGGAGAACCTGGACAACGCCAAGGCCGCCTATGACAAGCTGGTGGCCCGTGTAGCCGCCCTGAGCGGTGAGGGAACTGTGGACGAGGGGGCCGTGGAGCGGTTCAAGAACGACTTCCTTGAGGCGGTGGGCAACGATCTCAACACCTCTCTGGGGGTCACCGCCCTGTACGATGTGCTCAAGGCCGGCGTGAACGACGCCACCAAGCGGGCGACGCTGGACAGCTTCGACCAGGTCCTGGGCCTGGAGCTGCTGTCCCACGCCGACGCCCTCAAGGCCCAGCAGGCCGCCCCCGTGGAGGGCGCGGAGGAGATCGAGGCCCTGATCGCCAAGCGCCTGGAGGCCAAGCGCGCCAAGAACTGGGCCGAGGCCGACGCCATCCGCGACCAGCTCCGCGCCATGGGTGTGGAGATCAAGGACGGCAAGGACGGCACCACCTGGACGCGGATCTAAGCCATCAAAGGGAGGAGACCGGAAAACGGTCTCCTCTTTGCTTCGCTTCGTGTTTACACATGCGCCGAAGGGACTTCCCTTGCCAAACAGGCGGAATATCGGTAAAATAGAACCACTATAGCGGATTCAAGCGCGGAAAAAGGGGGGAGAAGGACGGAGAGGCAGACACAGAACGACTTTTCCAGGGGGAGCATGGCGCGGAACATCCTTCAGATGGCGCTCCCCATGACGGTGGCGCAGCTCATCAACATCCTTTATAATATTGTAGACCGCATGTACCTGGGCCGGTTGCCGGGGCACCTGTCCCTGACCGGGCTGGGGCTGTGCCTGCCCATCATTTCCATCCTCATGGGCTTTGCCAACCTGTGCGGCATGGGGGGCGCGCCCCTGTGCTCCATTCACCGGGGCAAGGGAGAGAACGAGGAGGCCGAGCGGATTTTAGGCAACTCCTTTACCCTCCTGCTCCTGTTTGGCGGGGGACTGACGGTGTTCTGCCTGGCCTTCCGGAGGCCCATCCTCTATCTCTTTGGGGCCAGCGACCTGACCTTCCCCTACGCCAACGACTACCTGACCATCTATCTGCTGGGCACCCTCTTTGTGATGATCGGCCTGGGCATGAACCCCTTTATCAACGCCCAAGGCTTCAGCCGCATGGGGATGATGACGGTGGCCCTGGGGGCGGCGGTGAACATCGTGCTGGATCCCATCTTCATCTTTGCCCTGGATATGGGGGTGCGGGGGGCGGCCCTGGCCACGGTGCTCGCCCAGGGCTGTTCCGCCCTGTGGGTGCTGAAGTTCCTCACTGGACGGCGGGCGCTCCTCCGGCTGCGGTGGAACACCCTGCGGCTCCAGGCGGCGCGAGTACGTCGGATCCTCGCCCTGGGCACCTCCGGCTTTGTCATGTCCATGACCAACAGCCTGGTGCAGGTGCTGTGCAACGCCTCCCTTCAGCACTACGGAGGCGACCTTTACGTGGGGGTGATGACCGTCATCAACTCCATCCGGGAGGTGGTGTCCATGCCGGTGCAGGGCATCACCAACGGCTGCCAGCCGGTGCTGGGCTACAACTACGGCGCGGGGGAGTACGAGCGGGTGCGCCGGGGGATCCGGTTCACCACGGTGCTTACGGTGGGCTACTCCGTGGCGGCGTGGGCGCTGGTTATGGCCGTGCCCGAGCTGCTCATCCGTATCTTTAACGACGAGCCGGAGCTGATCGCTGCGGGCATTCCGGCCTTCCGGCTCTATTTCGCCGCCTTCTTCTGCATGTCCTTCCAGTTCATCGGGCAGTCGGTGTTCGTGGGCCTGGGGCGCTCCAGGAGCGCGGTGTTTTTCTCCCTGCTGCGCAAGGCCTTCATCGTGGCCCCGCTGACGCTCCTGCTGCCGGGGCTGGGCATGGGGGTGGACGGGGTTTTCGCGGCGGAGCCGGTCTCCAACGTGCTCGGCGGGCTGGCCTGTCTGCTCACCATGTATGTCACGGTCTACCGGCGTCTGGGTCGGTAAGGCCAGGGGCGGATTTCCCGAAGGGGAAATTCCGCCCTCTTTTTGTGCCCGGCCTGAGATATTTCCCACCCCTGGCGGGTATTCTCAGTGAAAGGCCTTTCAAACGACGACCGCAAGGAAGGGAGTACCCATGACAGACGAGACATTCGAGCGGGTGGCCCGCACCTACGGGGACATGCTCTACCGGGTTGCCTACCACGCCCTGAAGAACCGGGCGGACGCGGAGGACGTGACCCAGACCGTCCTGCTCAAGCTCTACCAGCAGGGAGACCGCTTTGAGAGCGAGGAGCACCGGAAGCACTGGCTGCTGCGGGTGGCGGTGAACGAGAGCCGGCGCCTGCTGCGCTCCTTCTGGCGGAGCCGCGCCGTGCCGCTGGATGAGCAGTGGGACGCGCCGGTGTCCGATGACCCCGCCAAACGCGAGCTGTTCCAGGCCGTCATGGGCCTGGAGACCAAGTACCGCCTGACCATCTATCTGTATTACTACGAGGGCTGCTCCGTCAAGGAGGTCGCCGCGGCCCTTCATGCCAATCCGTCCACGGTGCAGACCTGGCTCCAGCGGGCCAGGGAGCGGCTGCGGAGGGAGCTGTCCGAAGAAGAGGAGGGAAAGGGCTATGTTTGAACCCAATCAATACCGTGAACTCTGCTCGGAGCTGCATGTATCCGAGGAAAAATTAGAGGAGGTTATCCAAATGACTGAGCAGGAAAAGAAGCGCAAGTTCCACCGTCCCATGCGTCTGGGCTTGGTGGCCGCCGCCGTGGCCGCCATGCTGGTGGTAACGGTGAGCGCCGCCAATTCCGAGGCGATTATGACCTATCTCACAAGTCTCCGCGACGCTGCGGTCGCCGGGGAGGCCTGGGCGGATTCCCCGGTGAATACGGAGGAGGGGACGGGAGGACTGTGCCTCCCGGAGGCGTCCCTGGAGGAGCGGGACGGCCGCACCATTCTGATTGTGGACGGAGTGGAGACCGATGTAACCCAGGCGCTGACCGACCAGGGGGAATACCTGTATGAGTGCGGCGAGGGGGAGGAACAGGCACAGGTACGGGTCTATTTGGACGAGCAGGGCGCGCCCCGGCTGATGACCAGCTTTTTCACAGCCGGAGAGGACGGCGGAACGGGGGCGGTTGTGGTTGTCCCGGCGGACGGGGAGGAGTAAGGAAACGCCCCCATAGAGCTGGATTGGCTCCTTGGTGCTCTCCGGATTGTTGACTCAAATAATCTTAAATGTCATACTGCTCCACGGAAAAAACCAGGCGGCCCAAGGAATTGGGCCGCCTGGTGCTATTGGTATTTTT
>NZ_CAXSQB010000025.1:0-40948 GCF_964239415.1 Clostridium sp. ATCC BAA-442
TGCAGGTGTAGCTCATCTGGTAGAGCGCCACCTTGCCAAGGTGGAGGTAGCGAGTTCGAGCCTCGTCACCTGCTCCATACAAAAGATAACAGGAGCAAATCTTGCTCCTGTTATCCATACGGCGACATAGCCAAGTGGTAAGGCAGAGCTCTGCAAAAGCTCCACCCCCAGTTCAAATCTGGGTGTCGCCTCCAAAAAAGAAGCACCTGCTTTGCAGGTGCTTCTTTTTTGCAGTCTGTGGAAAAAAGTCTTAACCATAGCCTGCCGGCCTTTTTAATGGCGTCCGGCGGGAAACGCGGGAGAAAGGAAGGCGCCGCAATGATCTATCTCGAACCGCCCGGTACGGACCCCTATTTTAATCTGGCGCTGGAGGAATATGTCTTTGAGCAGATGGACCGGAGCAGGGCCTATTTTATGCTCTGGCAGAACAGCAACACCATTGTGGTGGGCAAATATCAGAACACCGCCGAGGAGATTAACCAGTCTTTTGTGGATGCCCACGGGATTCGGGTTGTGCGGCGCCTGTCCGGCGGCGGGGCGGTGTACCACGATACAGGCAACCTGAATTTTACCTTTATCGTGGACCAGGACACCGCCCCTGGCCTCAACTTCAAGATTTTTGTCCGCCCTGTGGTGGAGGCCCTGGCCCGCTTCGGCGTCCACGCCGAATTCACCGGCCGCAACGACCTGACCATCGGCGGCATGAAATTCTCCGGAAATTCCCAGTACGCCAAACACGGGCGCCTGCTCCACCACGGATGCATCATGCTGGACTCCAACCTGACCGACGTGGCCGACGCTCTGCGGGTGAAGCAGGCCAAGTTCGACTCGAAGGCCGTGAAGTCGGTGCGCAGCCGGGTGACCACCATCAACACCCACGCCCCCACCCCCATCGCTATGGAGGACTTCAAATCGGCGCTGCGGGCGTGCGCCATGGCCGGTGGAGCACTGGAGCCCTATACTCTGACCGCAGAGGATATGCTGGCCGTACAGAAGCTGCGGGACGGGAAGTATGTCACATGGGCGTGGAACTACGGCTTCTCACCCCCTTATGACATGCGGCGGGAGGCCAGGTTTCCCGCCGGGCTGGTCACCGCCCACCTGCGTGTGAAGCAGGGATGCATTCAGGCCGTCCGGTTCTACGGCGACTTTTTCGGCAGCGGGCCTCTGGAGGAGCTGGAGGCGGCCATGGCCGGTCTGCCCCTGGACGCACAACTGGCGGAGGCCCTGGCCCCGCTCCATGTGGAGCACTATATGAGCGGCATTACTGCGGAGGAGCTCGCCCGTCTTCTGCGGGGGTGAGGCGCGGGGAGCTGCCGGCGGTGGTCAGCCCTCCGCCCAGAGGGACAGCAGCTCCTCCGGGTCGGCGTACAGGGCCTGATACAGCGCATGGTACTGCTCCTGTACCCCCTCCCCCGCCTCCCGCAGGCTGGGCAGCGGGGCCTGGAGGCCATAGAGATAGAGCCAGCAACCCTCCCGGCCGCCCAGCAGGGTATCCCGGCCTGTGAGCACCTCCAGGGGTTCCGTCTCAATGTGCAGCTGCGCGATGCCGCCGCACTCCGGCCCCAAGGCCCGGCAATAGAGCAGCAGACCGCCGCCGTCCAGCGCCTGCACCGCCCCGAGGTCCGGCCAGGGCTCCGGCAGGGCCAGGGAAAAGCCCCTGGCGTCCACATAGAAGTGCTCCCGGAGCAGGGCCCGCAGGTCGATGCTCCTGCCGTGCAGGGCGGCGTCATAGGTTCCTGTCCGGCCGCCGTGGGGCGGCCACACCTCCATGGTCAGCTCGGTGAGATCCGCCGCCTGTCCCGGCGACAGATAGATGCCATAGGTCTTTTCCGCCGTCCAGTCCTCCCCGTCAAAGTAGTGGAGGCTGATTCCCCCCAGCGCCTCTGTCTCCGCCCGGCCGGCGATGTGAAGGTTCCACTCCTCCTCCGGGCCGCTGTGCTCCGGCAGGCGAAAGGAAATGCAGTATTCCAACTCGCCGGGACCTATGTCATACTCCCGCACCTCGATGCTCTCCTCCAGCGCGTCCATGGCCTCCTCCGCCGTGAGGAGCCGCTGTTCACAGGCCGCCAGTGAGGTGACGGCCAGGGCGGCAGCCAGCACGAGGCCGGCCGCCGCCGCCCCCCTTCGCCTGTGCTGGAACAGATTCGCCAGCCGCGCCCGCAGCAACCGTCCTCCCCCGCCGAAGCGGGTGGACAGGACCGGCCCCCGCCCTCCTGCGGCCAGATGCAGGAGGGCGGTGCCGTAGCGGCGGCGGAACGCTTCATCCCTCCCCCGCACCACACGGGCGTCGCAGCACAGCTCCAGGGTGCGCCCCGCCTCCCGGGCCATCCACCACACCAGGGGATTGAACCAGTGGACTGCGCAGGGCACAAACAGCAGGGCCTTGTGGGCCAGATCATGCCGCCGCAGGTGGGTCAGCTCGTGGAGGAGCACCACCTCCCGCTCGTCCGCCGGGAGGGGCCTGCCCGGCAGCAGAAGCACCGGCCTCCCAAGTCCCACCACCAGAGGGGCGTCCGCCTCCCCTGTCCTTAGCAGGCGGGGCGTACGGCGGAGTCCCAGCTCCGCCGCCAGGGCCGCCAGTTGGGCCCTCTCCTCCTCCGTGCCCGGCTGCGCGCCCCGGAGCAGACGGCGGCGCGCCAGGAGATAGGCCGCCCCCTGATAGCCCACCAGAGCCAGCCCGCCGGCCAGCCACACCCAGGCGGCCAGCTCCAGGAGCGGCAGGGGCCTCCCCTCCGGCGCGGCTGCCGGGGGTACCGCCCGGGGCGGTTCCACGCTCTCCGGCCCGGCGGGCTCAGGCACTTCCGCCGGCGCCCGAGGGGCGGCCGGCAGGGTCACAGACGAGAGGGCGGACACATCCACCGTCACCGCCGTCCACGGCAGGGAAAGCGGGACGGGCAGGGCCATCCGCAGGGCCAGTACCAGCCAGAGCACCGAAAGGGTCCCCGCAGCATAGCGGCCCCGCAGGCGGGGCGCCAGCAGCAGGAGGGGCAGCAGCACCGCCGAGCCCGTCAGCGACAGGGTGAGCACCCGTACAAACAGCGACTCCATCCTACTCCTCCCGCCTCAGCGTGCGGAGGTACTCCTCCAGCTCCCGCACCTCCTCTTCCGTCAGGCTCCCGCCGTCGTGGAGGGCGGCGGCAAACCGCCGGAGGGAGCCCGCATACAGTCTGTCCAGCACCGTCCGGCTCTCCTGCTGCTCATACTCCGCCCGGGACACTCTGGCCCGGTAACGGTTGGTCTTTCCCTCCTTGCCGCAGCTCAGAAAGCCCTTTTCCTCCAGGCGCTTGAGGTAGCTGTGCAGGGCGCTGGCAGTCAGGGGCCGCTCCAGCCGCGCCAGGATGCCGGGGGCCGTGGTCCCCTCCTCCCCGGCCTCCCACACCGCCAGCATGAGTTCCAGCTCCGACTCCGGCAAGCGTCCATTCCACTTCATCGCTGCTCCTCCTTTTCTGCATTTGCAAATCTTCCTGTTTCCATTGTAGGATCAGGGCAAAGCTCTGTCAAGCATTATTTTGCATTTGCAGAAAATAAATTCAAAAAAGGGGCGGCCTCCGGCCGCCCTATGGAATGTCCAGCGTCACCACGTCCAGCCCCCGCTTCATGGCATAAGAGATGGTATACATGGTTCCCCCCAGCATGCCGTCGTACACCGCAATCAGCATGGCCGAGTGGTCCACCAGGTAGCGATTCCGCCGGAGCATGCACCCCCGGTCGTAGTGGTGCTGGAGCATGGTCTCATTGTCGCAGCGCTCCACCAGGGAGAACCACCGTTCCCGGTCCCGCTCCCGCCAGCGGGCGGCCTGCTCCTCGCAGGGGATGACCGCCTCCACCGTCACGCCGGGGCGCCGCTCCCGCAGGGCCAGCGCCGCCTCGCAGCAGTAAAAATCCGCTCCCCGGGCCATACCGCACAGGAAATGCCGCATCCCTTTTTCGTAGGCGGCCTCCACCGCCCCGGCCAGCCTGGCCTTCAGCTCCAGGCACCGGGGATCCCCCTCGTCCTCCCGCCAGGGCAGCTTCTCCGGCCTGTGGCCGGTAAAGCAGCAGGTTGTCTCTCGGTTCATTCCGCCCCTCCGTCCTCTGAATGTTGTTCCCATTGTAGTATATCCAGAACGGCAAGTCAATGTTTATCGAACATTTGTTTTTTAAATTGGGGCTTGCATTTTTCCACTTCGTGTGTATAATAGGGATTGGAACAACTGAATGAGATGTCTTCAGGGCAGGGTGAAAATCCCGATCGGCGGTACAGTCCGCGAGCCGGAAACGGCAGACCCGGTGCAACTCCGGGACCGACAGTGACGCGCATATCCCAGGGCGCGAAGTCTGGATGAAAGAAGATGTGTTGAAATTGGGCACGCTCCTTTTGATTTTAACACCTGGAAGGCATACGTCTTTCGGGTGTTACCAAATCAAAGAGGAGTGTTTTATTATGTCCGCCAAATCCGCCCGCGTCAAGAAGCTGGCCCTGTTAGCCATGTTCACCGCCATCGGTGCTGTGCTCATCACGCTGGTGCACTTCCCCCTTTTCCCTGCCGCTCCCTTTCTCCAGTATGATCCTGCCGATGTCCCCATCCTGATCGCCGCTTTCGCCTTCGGCCCAGTAGCGGGCATTCTTGTGACCGTGTTGGCCTCGTTTATTCAGGCTTTCTTTTTGGGCGGCGATGGTATATACGGATTTTTAATGCATGTTATTGCCACCGGTATTCTGGTCACCGTAGCCAGTACACTCTACCGGAAGTTCCATACCAGAACCGGTGCGATAATCGGTTTGCTGCTGGGCACATTTGCTATGGGCGTAGGCATGATGATCGCCAACCATTTCATTACTCCATTTTATATGGGGGCCCCCACTGAGATGGTGGATGCCATGCTGGTAACCGTCATTCTCCCGTTCAATCTACTCAAGGCTGGTATCAACTCTGTTGTCACCTTCTTGGTCTACAAGTCTGTGTCCAAGTACATCGTCCACGGCGAGGAGTTTGCCAAGGCCCCCAAGAAGGCCGCCGGCGAGATCTGAGCAGATACCAAACGCCCCGCGCCTCCCAAAGAGGCGCGGGGCGTTCCGCTATTCCGCGATATGAACCGGGACGCCATTGACCTCCACGCCCTCGTCGGCGCGGATGAGGATGTACTTGACCCCGTCGATCACCCGTGTGTCCACCAGATCGCTCCGCTCCGGGCTGACCTTGATCACCACGTCAGGAGTACACACCTCGATCTGCTTCTCCACCAGATTGCGGGGGCTGAGGGCCATATCGGCGCCGAAGGCGTCGTCATAGCGGAGGGCGAACTCCTCCACATGGGAGTCGGACACGCCGCAGGACTTGAGGACGCACTTGACCGCCCCTTTGGAGAGGGTCAGGGGCTCCGCCTCCTTCCGCTCCCTGTGCTCCTCCACCAGCTCGCAGAGCTGGTCGTGGACCGCCTGTACCACCTCACAGCTGCACTCGTCGGCCAGGGTGTCGCTCAACAGGGTCTGGAACGTCTCCTTTTGCGCGGCGGCGGGCATGGGTGCCTCCCGCCGGAACACCGCCTCCACCAGCTCCGGGTGGTTCTCGCCGCTGTCCCTGGTGTAGTAGAGGGCGTTATACAGGTTGGTGCTGCGGTCATCAAAGGCGGGAAAGAGGAAGCCCAGCTCCGGCGGGGACACCAGCCAGTCGGCCCGCCGGTTGTGAAACTCGTTCTCCCGCACGTGGTAGCTCAGGGCGGGCTTGGTCTGCTTCACCGGGCAGATGGAGCACAGCAGGTAGGAGTACACCTCGGCGGCGGCGTCCTCCTGCCGCTCCCCGTCCTTGGCGCGGTAGGGCACGTCGTAGCGGTCGTACACCAGGAGGATCAGATAGTTGCCCTCCAGGGTGAGGGACTGGCGCACCAGTTGGAAGAACTCCTCCACCGCCTCCTCGTCCTTCAGGGCGGTGTCCCGCAGGCGCATGAGCCGGCGGTGCTCCTCCCCCTCCACCACCTGCCGGGTCTCGAAGGAGAGGTCCAGCAGGTTCTTTCCCAGAGTTCCCGACAGGGTGCGGCGCAGCAGGGCCAGCAGGGTCTCGGTCTCCTCCTGGGTCATGAGGGCCAGAGACTGGTCAAACTGGGCCACGCTCTCCCCCATCTCGTTGACATAGCACCCCCGGATGTGGGTAATACTGTTTTTCTCCGGGCGGAGCCGCCGGCGCAGCTCCCCCACCTCTTTTTCATTCATTGCAATACCTCCGGTCAAAAAAGAAGGGGCAAGCCGTCCGGCGGCTTGCCCCTTTGTCTCTTGGGCTTATCATTACATGAGGCGCACGGTATAGTATACCGCCAGGATCAGCAGCCAGGCCACCAGCACACCGTACAGCACGGCCAGCCCGCCCAGCAGCAACGCGGCGATCACCACCGCGGCCACCACGCCGCAGGTGACGTAGAGCAGGGCGTAGTTGGCGCTCTTGGGCAGCACCTCCACCCAGTTCCCCTTCAGGCGCAGCTTGCCCTCGGCGGCCTGCATCACGCGGAACACCACCGCGGCCCCCACCAGGGCAACGCCCAGGACGACGGCGTAGCCATAGGCAATGGCCGGGAAGCCGAAGTGGTAGGGCACCACCTTCACACCCAGCAGGCCAAGGGCGCTGAGCACGGCGGCGAAGAAGAACTCCCGCTGGTAGAGGTAGTAGATCAGCGCCAGCACCGCCACGGCGGGCACAGCCACATACAGCAGCCGGATACCGCTCTCGTCAAAGACGCGGATTACCACGGCGCAGACCGCCAGGGCCAGCATCACGCCGGCCAGCACGGAGGACAGGCGGGTGAATTTACCGGACTTGCGGGCCGCGACCGCCCAGATCAGCAAAACGACAAAGCAGATGGGCAGGGCGATCATCAGCACGGAAAAGACATCCCGCAGGGACTTGGCCAGTTCAATCTGCTCGACAGTGTAATTGGCATATACCTTGTTCAGAAGGAGAAGCAGCACCTCCAACACCACGGCCCCCACGATCCACCAGAGGACCTTGTTCAAAACCACGTCTTCCTGCTTTGCGCGCTGGGCTTGTTGTTCTTTCTTGTTCATGTATCCATCTCCTGTGGCCGGGCGCCCGGTTTCTATAAAAGTGCCCCTCCGCTGGGGCTGAGCGCCTCAGAGTCATCAATCTTCTATATTCTAGCAGAAAATTCGCCGCATTGCAAGTGAAGAATCCCTTTCCTCTTTCCAGCGGCGCGGAACTGTGGTAAACTGTCCTTAATCAACATCATGATTATTAGGAGTATACCATGAAACAGCGTATTTCTTTCCTCCTTGCCTGTGTTTTTCTGTGCTTGACCGGCTGCCGCGCCTCCGGGGCGGAGCAGACCTTTTTCGCCATGGACACCGTGATGTCCGTCCAGGTGTCCGGCCGCCGCGGACCCCAGGCCGTGGCGGCCGCCCGGGAAGCGGTGGAGCGGCTGGACGGCCTGCTCTCCCGCACCGACTCAGACAGCCAGATCGCCCGGCTCAACACCGCCGCCGGGGACGGCGCGGCCGTGGCGGTGGACCCCGATGTGGCGGAACTGCTGGCCTTTTCCCAGGAAATCGCCCGGCAGCTCCCAGGCGACTTTGACATCACCATCGCCCCGGTGATGGACGCCTGGGGCTTCACCACCGAGGAGCGGCACGTACCCGCGCCGGATGCGCTGGCCGCCGCCATGGCCCTGGTGGACAGCGCGGAGCTCTCTGTGGACACGGAAGCCTCTGCCGCCTCACTGGCCCGTGCGGGCATGGAGGTGGATCTGGGCGCCGTGGCCAAGGGCTTCGCGGCCCGTGAGGCCGAGGCGGCCATCCGGGATGCGGGAGGGACCTCCGCCATGCTGGATCTGGGCGGCAACGTCACGGTCATCGGCGCCAAGGAGGACGGCTCCCCCTGGCGGGTGGCGGTGAAGGACCCCCGGGACACCGGCAGCTACCTGTGCGTCCTCGCCCTGACTGACGTGACCCTCTCCACCTCCGGCGGCTACGAGCGCTATTTCGAGGAGGATGGGGTGCGCTACCACCATATCATTGACCCTGAGACGGGCTATCCGGCGGATTCCGGCCTGCTGTCTGTCACCGTTGTCTCCGCCGACCACCTGCTGGCCGACGCCCTCTCCACCGCCCTGTTTGTGGCGGGGCCGGAGGAGGCGCTGGACTTCTGGCGGAGCCGGGACGACTTCGAGCTGGTGCTTTGCACCGACCAGGGAGAGCTCCTGGTAACCGAGGGGCTGGAGGACGTTTTTACCTTTGCCGGGGCAGACAGGGGGTATACCTATGAGATCGCCCGCCGCTGAGCGCCGCCGGCCCACGCTGCCGGACGGCGTGGTGGCCCTGCTGGTGGCCGCTGCTGCCGTGGCGCTGCTTTTTTTTCTTCAGCCGGAGGAGAGCAACTTTTTGACCGCCTCCGTCGTCTTAGAGGGTGAGACCATCGCGGAGTATGAGCTAAGCACCCTCACCGGTCCCGTCACCCTGGTGGTGGACGAGGCCCCCTATCCCCTGACGATCCAGGCCGAGCCGGGGCGCATCCGCATCGCGGAGAGTGCGTGTCCCAGCCAGGACTGCGTTCACACCGGGTGGATCAGCCGGGCCGGACAGCAGATCATCTGCCTGCCCGACAAGCTGGTGATCTCCCTGTCCGGCAGCGGCAGCCAGGAGTTTGACGCAATCAGCGGCTGAAAAGTTCCCGCTGTTTTCTCATTCTGAAAGGAGGCGCTCCCCCTTGTCCTCATCCCTGCGGCGGCTGACCCGCTGCGCGGTGCTTACCGCCCTGGCGCTGGCCCTCTCGGTGGCGGAGGGGCTGGTTCCGCTGACCATTCTCTTCCCCCTGCCCGGCCTGCGGCTGGGACTGGCCAATCTGGTCACCGTCTATGCCCTTTGCCGCCTGTCCGGGCGGGAGGCCCTGCTGATTCTGGCCGCCCGCTGCCTTCTGGGCGCCCTGCTGGGGGGCAATCTGATGGCCCTGGCCTTCTCCCTCACCGGCGGGCTGCTGGCCCTGGGCGTCATGGCCCTGCTGCTGCGGTGCAGCTTTCTCTCCCTCTTTGGGGTGTCCATCGCCGGGGCCGCCGCCCACAACACCGGCCAGATTCTGGCCGCCATGGCAGTACTGGGCAGCCGGGCCCCGCTGGTGTACCTGCCGCCCCTGCTGCTTTGCTCCCTGGTCACCGGGGCCGTCACCGGCGGCGCGTCCATGCTGCTGGTTCACCGGATTCCCCTTCCGGGTGACATAAAATCGTAAGGATTTTGTCATCCTTTTGTTGTTTCCTTTTGCCGCCCGGTGTCGTAAGATAACAACTACAGAGATATTATGTGGGAGGAACCATACCAATGAGCCATATCATGCCAAAAGCCGTTGCCCTGGCGCTGGCCTGCGCCCTGACGCTCCCCCTGGCCGCCTGCGGCGGGGACAAAACCAACCAGCCGTCCCCGGACACTACCCCTGTAGCCGCGGCCACACCGGAGCCCACCCCCACCCCCGCGGCCGATCCCTACGACGCGGTGCGCACCTACTGGAGCGAGGACCAGCTCACCCAGGCCTGGGGCCCCGACCAGGCGGTGGAGCACCTGTTTTTCCACCCCGTCATCGCCTATCCTGAGTATGCCTTTTCCGACGCGGTGCCCTACGACCGCCAGGTGGGGCTGGACGAGTGGATGGTGACCGCGGACGAGTACAAAAAGATCCTTCAGAGCGTCTACGACAAGGGCTACATTCTGGTCAACATGGGGGACGTGTGGAGTGAAGTCACCGGCGAGGACGGCGTCACCCGCATGGAGCGGAACACCCTCATGCTCCCCGAGGGAAAAAAGCCCCTCATCATCTCTTTTGATGATGTGAACTATTACGACTACATGCTGGCTGAGGGCTTCACCTCCAAGCTGGTGCTGGGGGACGACGGCCAGATCTGGGCCCAGTGCACCGATCCCAACACCGGCGAGACCTTCCTCACCCAGGATCTGGACGCTACCCCGATCCTGGACCAGTTTGTGCTGGAGCACCCCGACTTCTCCCTCAACGGGGCCAAGGCCATCTTCTCCCTCACCGGCTACCAGGGCATCCTGGGCTACCGTACCCAGAACGACATCGACATCGCCGCCGACGATCCCCGCCGCCCCGCCTTTGACGCCAACCGTCAGGCGGAGATCGAGGCCGTCAAGCCGGTCATCGAGCGGCTCAAGGAGACGGGCTGGACCTTCGGCTCCCACACCTGGGGCCACATCCGCCTGGACAGCCGCCCTCTGGAGTCCGTGCAGCGGGACACCGTCCGCTGGGCGGAGGAGGTGGGCTCCCTGGTGGGCCCCACCAACATCCTGTTCTACCCCCACGGCGGCCGCCCCGACGGGGACGACTGGCACTCCACCGGCCCGGTGTTCCAGTATCTCCAGAGCCAGGGCTTCCGCATCTTCGCCAGCGTGGGCATCAACTCCTTCTCCTACATCAAGAAGGACATTTCCGCCGTCATCTGCGACCGGCTCCACCCCGACGGCACCACCCTGCGCAACGGCAAGGCCCTGGAGTGGTACAGCCAGTTCTACGACGCGCGGGAGATCATTGATCTCGATGTGCGCCCCGACCTGGGCGTGACCTGGTAAGGAAACCTACAGCAGCGCCCCCGTCCGGCCGATGCCGGGCGGGGGCGTTTTTTCGGCTTGACTTTCCCCGGATACCGTGGTAGTATAATCACCCTTTACCGCGGCTGGGAAAGGAATGGAACGCTATGATACCACACTGGAAGCAAAAATTCGCCCTCCTCTGGACAGGGCAGGCCCTGTCCATCCTCAGCAGCATGATTTCGCAGTACGCCCTCATTTGGTACCTGACCGACCTGACCGGCTCCCCCGCGGTCCTCTCCCTGGCCACCATGGCGGCGCTGGTCCCACAGGGAATCCTGTCCCTCTTCACCGGAACCTTTGCCGACCGCTTCGACCGGCGCTGGATCATGATAATCTCTGACGGGGCCATCGGGCTGGTGTCCCTGATGCTGGCGACGGCCGCCTTTGCCGCTCCTCTTCCGGTGGCCCCTATCCTGGCGGTGGCCGCGCTGCGCAGTGTGGGCGGCGCATTTCATGCCCCCTGCATCCAGGCTGTCACGCCCCTGTTGGCCCCTCCCGATGCCCTGACCCGGTGCGCCGGTTGGAGCCAGGGCATCCAGACCGTCTCCATGCTCCTCTCCCCCGCGCTGGCCGCCGTTCTTTATGCCCGCATCCCCCTGGCTTGGATCCTCCTGCTGGACACCCTGGGGGCCGCCTTTGCCATCGCCGGAGTACAATTGGCCCGGCTGCCCGCCCTGCGGGCCGAAGCACAGGGCCGGCCGCTCCGGCTCTGGCAGGACACCCGCGAGGGGCTCACTGTGCTGCGTTCTCACCGCTGGCTGTGGGAGCTGTCCCTCATCTGTGCCCTGTTCTCCGTGGCCTTCCTGCCGGTGTCCGCCCTGTTTCCCCTAATGAGCATGGAGTATTTCGGAGGGGACTCCGCCGCTGCCGCTCTGGTGGAAACCCTGTTTTCTGCCGGAATGCTGGCCGGATCGGTGCTCCTGGGCCTGTGGGGAGGTACCCGGAACAAAATCATCACCATGACGGCGGCAGTGCTGGGACTGGGGCTCACCCTGGTGCTGGCCGGCTTGCTGCCCCCCTCCGGCTTCCGGGCGTTTGCTGGCCTGTCCCTGCTGATGGGCCTGTCCGCTCCCTTTTTCAACTCGGTGTTCATGGCCCTGATCCAAACCAAGGTGGAGCCGGAGTACCTGGGCCGTGTGCTGGGCCTCACCGGGGCCATCATGACCCTGGCCTCCCCTCTAGGGCTGGGACTCACCGCCCTGTTCGCCGATGCCACCGGCGTTCCCCTCTGGTTCCTGCTGGCCGGGGCAATCACTCTGACCTGCGGCGGGCTGATGCTCCTGCTCCCGTCGGTGCGCACCTGCGGCCGTCCCTGATTGCGCTGACACGGAAAACGTGGTATAATGGCTTACACCTTTTATACCACGTTTTGATAAGGAGGTTTCCCTATGACCGACCAGGAACTGGTGGAGCTGGCCTTTACCATGCTGGAGCGCTCCTATGTCCCCTACTCCCATTTTCCGGTGGGCGCAGCCCTGGAGTGCGCCGACGGGACGGTGTTCACCGGCTGCAATGTGGAAAACGCGGCCTACGGCTCCTCCATCTGCGCTGAGCGCACCGCCTTGGTGAAGGCGGTGAGCGAGGGGCACCGGGACGATTTCACCCGCATCGCCGTGGTGGGCAACTCCACCGAGCCCTGCTGGCCCTGCGGCGCATGCCGCCAGATGCTCTATGAGTTCGCCCCCGGGCTCACCGTACTGGTGGCGCAGAGGGATCACAGCTTCGTGAAGCTGCCCCTGTCGGAGCTGCTGGCCCACGGCTTCGGTCCCAAGTCTCTGGGGTAAGTTTCGCGCCCCTCTTGACAGAGGGGCGCGGTTGTGCTATTTTAAACATACCGACGGTATGTATGCAAAGGAGGGGGCCCCATGGCCCGCAACAAGCATCCGGAGGAGACCGTGGCCAAAATTCTGGACGTGTCCATGCGCCTGTTCACCGAGCAGGGCTACGAGCACACCACCATCCAGGACATTGTGGACGCCCTGGGCATGTCCAAGGGGGCCATCTACCACCACTTCAAGTCCAAGGAGGATATCCTGGACCGGATCAACGACCGCTACTACGAAAACCTGGAGTGGTTCTCCGACCCCGCCAAGCTCCCCGGCCGGAACGGCCTGGAAAAACTGCGCCACGCCTTCCGCCACTTTCTCACCGACCCGGCCAAGCGGGAGGTAGACCGGCTGGCGATCCACCACATTGTAAAGAACCCCAAGATTGCCCTGCTCACGCTGGAGTCCACCTTTCGGGACGCCGCCCCCTATGTGGAGGGGATGATCCGGCTGGGCATGGCCGACGGGTCCCTGCCCGGCGTGACCCACCCCCACGAGATCGCGGAGGTGCTCATGCTTCTGACCAACGTGTGGACGGGTATGTTCCCCGGCAGCCGGGAGGAATTCGCCGCCAAGCTGCGCTTCTGCGGGGAATTTCTGGACCGCTTCGGCCTGCCCGTGCTGGACGAGGCCCTCCAGGCCGACGCGCTGAATTACTATGACCAGGTGCTCCAGGACGATTGAGCCGCCCGCTCCTCCACCGCCCCTGCGGGGGCGGTTTTTCCGGGTAAGATACATACCAACCGTCGGTATCAAAAAGAAAGGTGGATCTCTATGAAGAAAACATGGCTTCTCCCCGCCCTGGCCCTGGCGGCCCTCGCCGCCTGCGTTCTGCTCCGGACGCGCCGCTCAGACGGCGCCCCCGCCGCCCGAAAGGAGCCGCCCTATGCGCTCTGACCGCCTGTTTTCCCGCGACTTCACCCTCATGGTCGCGGGCCAGATCATCTCCCTGTTCGGCAACGCCATCCTCCGCTTCGCCCTGTCCCTCTATGTGCTGGACACCACCGGCTCCGCCGCCGTCTTCGGCGGCATCCTGGCCGTGTCCATGGTGCCCACCATCCTCTGCTCCCCCCTGGGGGGCGTCCTGGCCGACCGCGTCCCCCGGCAGCGCATCATGTGGGGACTGGACTTCTTCACCGCCGCCCTGGTGCTGGGGTACGGCCTGTTCTTTGCCAGCCGGGGCACGGTTCTGGCCGTCGGGGTGCTGATGGTGCTCCTGGCAGCCATTCAGGCCCTCTACCAGCCCTCGGTGCAGGCCAGCATACCCGCCCTGGCGTCGGAGGAGCACCTGCCCGCCGCCAACGGCGTGGTGGCCCAGGTACAGGCCCTGGCCAATCTGCTGGGCCCCATCCTGGGCGGTATGCTCTACGGCTGGGTTGGCCTGCTCCCCATGGTGGCGGTGGGCGGGGCCTGCTTCTTCTGCTCGGCTGTGATGGAGCTCTTTCTCCGCATCCCCTTCCAGCGACGAACCCTCGCCGGCCCGCCGCTGGTCGCCCTGTGGAGGGATCTCCGGGACGCGGGCCGGTTCCTGACCCGGGAGCAGCCCGGCCTGCTGCGGGTGCTGGCCCTGGTGGCCCTGCTCAACCTCTTCCTCTCCGCCCTGCTGGTGGTGGGTCTGCCCTATCTGGTGAAAATCAGCCTGGGCCTGTCCTCCCTGCACTACAGCTTTGCCGAGGCCGCCCTCAGCCTGGGCTCCATCGTGGGCGGGCTTCTCTCTGGGCTGGTGCTCCGCGGCGCGGATATCCGCCGGGCCTGGCGGTTTCTGCTGGGCACCTCCCTGCTGCTGCTCCCCATGGCCCTGGCTCTGGCGCTGGGAATTCCGTCCCTGGCCGCCTATGGAGTCATCCTGGTCTCTGTTTTGCTGGGCATGGCCTGCGCCATGCTGTTTACCGTCTCCGCCCAGACCTATCTTCAGCGGGCCACGCCGCCCCACCTGCTGGGCAAGGTGGCCTCCTTTGTGGCAGCTATTTCCACTTGTGCCATGCCTCTTGGGCAGGCCTTGTACGGCCTGCTGTTCGATGCCCTTCAGGCCCACGTCTGGGTGGTTGTGGCGCTGGGCATGGGGGCCAGCCTGCTGGTGACCTTTTCCTCCGTCCGGGCCCTGGGCCGCCTCCCCGCCCTTGACGAAGCCCCCTCCGGCGGGTATACTGAACAGAGTTTGGATTCCTAGGAGGGGTTTCATGGAGGGCAACCGGGTCTATCTGGCCGCCTGTCCGGACTACGGACAGGCGGAGGCAAAGCTGCGTGAGGCGGTGGCCGCCTTGGGCGGGATGGAGCGCTTCGTCCGGCCGGGGGAGCGCATCCTGCTCAAGGCCAACCTGCTCCGGGCCGCGCCGCCGGAGAGCGCCATCTGCACCCACCCGGCGGTGGCTGCTGCGGCGGCGAAGCTGGTGGCGGAGGCGGGGGGCACGGCGGTGATCACCGACAGCCCCGGCGGGGCCCTCCACAAGGAGGCCGTCCTGCGGGGCCTGTACGAAAAGACCGGCATGGCCCAGGCCGCCGCCGCTTCCGGGGCGGAGCTGTGCTATGACGCCTCCACCCGCACGGTGTCCCTCCCTGCGGGACGGGTGCTCAAGCAGGCGGAGGTGATCGCCCCGGTGGCGGAGGCCGACGGGGTGTTTGACCTGCCCAAGCTCAAGACTCATGTGCTCATGAGCATGACGGGGGCGGTGAAAAACCTGTTCGGCTTACTCCCCGGCCTGTCCAAGGTGGGCTACCACGCCACCCACCCCAGCCAGGAGCAGTTTGCCGACGTGCTGCTGGATCTGGCGGAGTACGTCAGGCCCCGGCTGAGCATCATGGACGGGGTGCTGGCCATGGAGGGGGACGGCCCCGGCGCCTCCGGCACCCCCAGGCACGCCGGAGTGCTGCTGGTGTCCGACAGTCCCCTGGCCCTGGACGCGGCGGCCGCCGCCCTCATCGGACTGCCTCTGGCCTCCAATCCGGTTCTGCTGGCCGCGCAGCGCCGGGGCCTGCGGCCCAGCTACATTGAGGAGGTGGAGCTGCTGGGCGAGCCGCTGGAGGCCCTGCGGATGGACGACTACCGCTTCCCCAGCCGCATCAAGGGCAACCTGATGGAGTTTCTGGGGCCCCTGGCCGGGCCCGCCGGCAAGCTGTGCAAGAGGGTGCTCTCCCAGACCCCAAAGATCCGCACCGACGCCTGTGTGGGCTGTGGCATCTGCAAGAGCGCCTGCCCGGGGAAAGCCATCTCGATGGACGGCCCCGGTGGAAAGGCCCGCATCGACCCCAGGGCCTGCATCCACTGCTACTGCTGCCACGAACTCTGCCCCCAGAAGGCCGTGGCCCTCCGGCAGAACTGGCTGGGCCGTTATTTGAAATAAAATGGTTTTGTATGATTTTCTTCTCACCGGAGATACTAGTCACGGTATCTCAATGTGAGGAGGCAGTACAACCCATGATTTTAGATAAGATTGCCCTGATTCTCGCCATTATCGGCGGGCTGAACTGGGGCAGCATCGGCCTGTTCCAGTTCGATTTCGTCGCCGCTCTGTTCGGCGGACAGGACAGCGCTTTCAGCCGCGTGATCTTCGCGCTCGTGGGCCTGGCGGCGCTCTGGTGCATTTCGCTTCTGTTCCGCGACACCCACGGCAAGGAATAAAAAGCCAAGGCCCTCTGAACAAGAGGGCCTTGACTTTTTTTACGCTTTGCCATATACTATACCCCAGGGGGGTGTTAACCGCATGATGGCAGATGAAAAGAAAGTCCTCCGCCTCCTCAAGACCGCCCGCGGGCAGATGGACGGCATCATTAAGATGGTGGAGGAGAACCGCTACTGCATCGACATATCCCAGCAGCTCATGGCAACCGAGGCCATTCTCAACCGCGCCAACAAGGAAATTTTGGCCGCCCACCTGAAGCACTGTGTGCAGGAGGCCGCCAGCGATGCCGAGCGCGGACAGAAGATCGATGAGTTCGTGGCCACCCTGGGCCGTATTTTGAAGTAGGGGCGGCCCTTGAACCCTCACGCACATTAGAAAGTCTGGTGAACCCTATGAAGCAGAAATTCAATGTTACAGGCATGACCTGTTCCGCCTGCTCCGCCCACGTGGAGAAGGCGGTGCGCCAGGTGGAGGGTGTGGACAGCGTCAGCGTCAACCTCCTGGGCAACTCCATGCTGGTAGAGTACGGCGGCAAGACCGGGCCGGAACAGATCATTCAGGCGGTGACGGACGCCGGGTACGGCGCCTCCCTCCCCGGCCCCGCCGGGAAGGCCGCCCCGGCCGCCCGGCCCGCCGACGCCATGGAGGAGGAGCTGGCAGGGATGAAGCGCCGCTTCCTCACGTCCTTAGTGTTTCTGGCGCCCCTGTTCTACATCGCCATGGGGCACATGATGGGCTGGCCCCTGCCCGCCTTCTTCCACCAGCCGTCCAACGCCCTGGTGGTGGCCTTCCTCCAGTTCCTGCTCACCCTGCCCATCCTGTATATCAACCGCAAATACTATACGGTGGGCTTCAAGACCCTGTGGCACCGCGCGCCCAACATGGACTCACTCATCGCCCTGGGCTCCTCCGCCGCGGTGCTCTACGGCGTGGCGGCCCTGTTCCTCATCGCCTGGCACCTGGGCCGGGCGGCCTATGGCGCGGGCGACGCGGCCGCCGAGCTGGCCCAGGTGGAACACTGGGCCATGGATCTCTACTTTGAGTCCGCGGGCATGATCCTCACCCTGATCACCCTGGGCAAGTGGCTGGAGACCCGCTCCAAGGGCAAGACCAGCCAGGCCATCACCCGCCTGATGGATCTGGCCCCCAAGACCGCCATGGTGCTGCGGGACGGCGCGGAGGTAGAGGTACCCGTGGAGGACGTGGCGGTGGGCGACCTCATCGTGGTCCGCCCCGGCGGCCGCATCCCGGTGGACGGGGTGGTCACAGAGGGGGCCTCCTCGGTGGATGAGTCCGCCCTCACCGGCGAGAGCCTGCCCGTGGAGAAGCTGCCCGGCGCCAAGGTGGCCGCCGCCTCCATCAACAAGTCCGGCTCCTTTACCTTCCGGGCCACCCGGGTGGGGGAGGACACCACGCTGGCCCAGATGATCCGTCTGGTGGACGAGGCGGCCTCCTCCAAGGCCCCCATCGCCAAACTGGCCGACAAGGTGGCGGGGGTATTCGTCCCCGTGGTCATCGCTATTGCCGTCGTCACCGCCGCTGTTTGGCTCATCGCCACCGGCGGGGACGTGACCCGGGCCCTCACCGCCGGGGTGGCGGTGCTGGTCATCTCCTGCCCCTGCGCCCTTGGATTGGCCACCCCCGTGGCCATCATGGTGGGCACCGGCAAGGGCGCGGAGAACGGCATCCTGATCAAGTCCGCCGAGGCGCTGGAGACCCTGCACACCATCCAGACCGTGGTGCTGGACAAGACGGGCACCCTCACCCAGGGCAAGCCGGTAGTCACCGACTGCCGCCCCGCCCCAGGTGTGACGGAGGAGGAGCTTCTGTGCCTGGCCGCCTCCCTGGAGAAGCCCTCCGAGCACCCCCTGGCCGACGCCATCACCGCCGAGGCTCAGGCCCGGAACATCCCCCTGGCCCCTGTGGAGGACTTTCTGGCCACCCCGGGCCGGGGCATCCGCGGCGTCATCCAGGGCCAGCGGCTCCTGGCGGGCAACCGGGCCATGCTGGAGGAGGCCGGCGTCCCGCTGGACGGCTTCGACGCGGTAGCGGAGGGGCTGGCCCAGGCGGGCAAGACGCCGCTGTACTTCGCCGGGGACGGTCGGATGCTGGGCGTGGTGGCGGTGGCCGACACCCCCAAGCCCACCAGCGCAGAGGCTGTCCGCGCCTTCCAGGCCATGGGCATCGACGTGGTCATGCTCACCGGCGACAACCGGCGCACCGCCGAGGCAGTAGGCCGCCAGCTTGGCGTGAACCGGGTGGTGGCAGAGGTGCTGCCCCAGGACAAGGAGAAGACCGTGGCAGAGCTCCAGGCCCAGGGGAAGCGGGTGGCCATGGTGGGCGACGGCATCAACGACGCCCCCGCCCTGGCCCGGGCCGACGTGGGCCTGGCCATCGGCGCGGGCACCGACGTGGCCATCGAGTCGGCCGACGTGGTGCTCATGAAGAGCGATCTGCTGGACGCGGTCACCGCCGTCCAGCTCTCCAGGAAGGTCATCCGCAACATCAAGGAGAACCTGTTCTGGGCCTTCATCTACAACATTATCGGTATACCCCTGGCCGCCGGGGTGTGGTATCCCCTGTTCCAGCTCCAGCTCTCCCCCATGTTCGGCGCGGCGGCCATGAGCCTGTCCTCCGTGTGCGTGGTGTCCAATGCCCTGCGCCTCAAGTTCTTCCGCCCGGAGCGCCGGGAGTCCCCCGCCGCCCCGGTTTCAGAAGGAACCCCCAAATCTGTGGAAACGAAAGGAACGAGTGCTATGACCAAGACCATGAGCATCAACGGCATGATGTGCGCCCACTGCCAGGCCCACGTGGAGAAGGCCCTCAACGCCATCGACGGCGTGGAGGCCAAGGTGAACCTGGAGGCCAAGACCGCCACCCTTACCCTGTCCAAGGACGTGTCCGACGACGTGCTCAGGGGCGCTGTCACGGAGGCGGGCTACGAGGTGGTCTCCATTCAGTAACAGCCCTCCCAGGAAAAGGGCCCGGTGCAGACTGCACCGGGCCCTTTTTTGGTATTTTCATTTGCTTTTATAGTTCCTGGTATGTGGGCACATTCTCCTGTTTTCGATAAAATAAAAGTTTCAGATCAAAAAAAGGAGGACGGAACGTGGCTGGAACAATCTACGGCTATATCCGAGTCAGTACCCGGGAACAGAACGAAGACCGGCAGCGGCTGGCTCTGGCTGCCCTGCCGGTGCCGGAGGAGAACATCTATATGGACAAGCAGTCCGGCAAGGACTTTGAGCGCCCCCAGTACCGACGGCTGGTGCGCCGCCTGCGGCGGGATGATCTTCTGTATGTCAAAAGCATCGACCGACTGGGGCGCAACTACAGCGAGATTCTGGAACAGTGGCGGATGCTCACCAAGGAAAAGGGCGTGGACATCGCCGTACTGGACATGCCCCTTCTGGACACCCGGCGAGGCAAGGATTTGATGGGCACCTTTCTCAGCGACATTGTGCTCCAGGTGCTCTCCTTCGTGGCGGAAAACGAGCGCGACAACATCCGCCAGCGGCAGGCGGAGGGTATCGCGGCAGCCAAGGCCCGGGGCGTACGCTTTGGCCGCCCTCCCCTTCCCCTCCCAGACAATTTCCACATGCTCCATCAGGCCTGGCGGGGCCAAAAAATAACACTCCGACAGGCGGCCAGGGCCTGCGGAATGCCCACAGGGACCTTCTATTCCAAGGCAATAAAACTGGAAACACCGGACTAAACAAATGGAGGTATTTCCGAAAATTTGAAAACCTGTACTTTTTTAAAAATTTAACTCTGTCCCCATATTTCTGAATATGCTGCGTGTTTTACAAGAAATCAATTAGCAGCAACAAGTTATTTAAATCATAAAATGAAGCTGAAAAAGTACACTTTTTCAAACAATTAAAGCTGGTTTTGAGATTCTCTGTTCTCCAATCTTTAATCGGAGCAATCTGGGTTCAAATTAAGCCTTTGCTACAATTTTTTTAATTTTAAAAGGTACACGTTTTCAAACAGAAAGGAGGGCGCGGCGCAGCAGCCAATTCGCGTTCAAGGATGCATCTGTTATGAGAGATAGAGAATAAAGGAGAACATACCTTATGAGAACACAGGAAAAGCGTGCAACACGGTTTCGCTCCATCCAGACCTCACTTATATTCGTTATCGTACCGGTAGTTATTATATCCATGGCAGTCCTCTCGCTGATGGGATACCTGAGCTCCAAGGCCATCATCCAAACCAGCGCAGGCAACGAAATGTCCCAGTGCCTTTCGGTAGCCATGGGTTCCATCGAAATGTCGCTGTCCAATAACCGCATGGTTGCTGAAACTATGGCGCGCGGCGTGGAGGCTGTCCAAAGGCAGGCTGTAAAGGGGGAGCAGACCGCGTCAGATTGGGATGCGGCAGCCTATCAGGAAATTCTGACCTCCTTTGTGGGGAGCAACCCGGAGACGTTCGGCGGCGGGATTTGGTTCGAGCCCTACCAGTACCGACCGGAGCAGCGGTATTTCTCTCCCTATTGCATGCGCCAGAATGGAGCCGTCACTTATGTAGACAACTATTCTCTGGGGGAGGGCGTCTATTATACCGACCAGGATTGGTACACAAACGCCGCCAATACCACTCAAAAGTCCGTTTGGTCTGCTCCATATTACGATGAATTTGCCCAGATTTCCATGGTGACCTCCTCCGCACCGATCTACGACGAGACCGGCCGCCTGCTGGGAGTCGCCACAGCGGATATTGACCTGACTCAGATGCAGCAGATGGTGCTCTCGCTGGACGTTGTGGCCAACGGCCGTGCCTTTCTGATTGATGATACTGGGGTATACATTGCAGACGAGGACAGCGAGAAGCTCCTGTCCGCCAACATATTGGAGGATGACAACCCTTCATTCGCCGCGCTTGGGCGGCAGATTCTGAGCCAGCAGGAGGGCTCCGGCAGCTACACGGCAGACGGTCAAACCTATCTGGCCTGGTACCGCCAGATCCCGGACAGCGGCTGGTATATCGTCACCACAGCCTCGGAGCAGGAGCTGATGGCGGACGCCCATACGCTTGGCATCACGCTTTCCATCCTGTGCGCGGTATTTGCCGCCCTTCTGTTTTTCATCCTTCTGGCCTATCTCCGGCGGAGCATCGTCCGGCCCCTCCACACCCTCCAGGCTACCACACAGAAAATCGCGGACGGAAACCTGTCTGTGGAGATCCCGCGCAATTCCAAATATGAATTTGGGGCTGTAAGCCTTTCCCTGGAGCAGATGGTGGAGCGGTTAAGGCTGTATATTGATTACATCTCCGAGATATCTGCTGTTCTGACCCAAATGGCGGACGGAGACTTTTCCTTTGCCCTCCAGCATGATTACGCCGGAGAATTCTCCTCCATCAAGGAGGGGCTCCTCAACACGAGAGGCCGGGTATCCGATGCACTGAAATCCATCGCGTCGTCTGCGGACCAGGTGAGCTCCGGAGCAGAACAAATTGCCATCAGCGCCCAGTCCCAGGCGCAGGGAGCCACCGAGCAGGCATCCAGCGTCCAGCAGTTGGCTGCCATGATGTCGGAAATGGAGCACGATGTCGATCTGAACACGGAAAAAATCACTGAGGTCAACCAAAAAATGCAGGAGGTTTCACAGGAGGTTCAGGAGGGCGGCCGCAAAATGGAGCGCATGCTGACGGCTATGGATGAGATCACCTCTACCTCCAATGAAATCGGGCAGATTGTCAAAAATATTGAGGATATCGCCTTCCAGACCAATATTCTCGCCCTGAACGCGGCGGTAGAGGCCGCCCGTGCCGGCAGCGCCGGAAAAGGCTTTGCAGTGGTGGCGGACGAGGTACGGAGCTTAGCCGGCAAGACCGCAGCGGCATCCAAGGAAACTGCGGAGCTGATCGCCAATGCCCTCTCAGTGGTGGAGAAGGGCAAGGCTCTCGCCGATGAAACCGCCGCTTCCTTCCGACTCGTCACCCAAGGGGTTACCCTGGCGTCCGACAGCGCCCAGGTCATCAGTGAGCTCTCCCAACAGCAGAAGTCTTCCATTCACCAGGCCAAGGCAGGATTTGACCAGATCTCCAGTGTTGTACAGACCAGCTCCGCTACGGCGGAGGAGAGCGCCGCCGCCAGCGAGGAGCTGTCCGGACAGGCTGAGCTGTTGAAGGAGCAGGCTGCGAAATTCAGGCTGCATACCGAGGAACTGTAACCGTCCTTCCCCCGCCGGAGTCTTGTGGCAGGCTGTACAGACCCTCCCTCCCCTTCCAGAACTTCTGCATTGAAATGCTCCTACTGTTTTAGTATGATAACACCACAGCCCGCGCCGGACGCCGGCCGGGACGTTCAACAAAAAGGAGCATCATCTATGCGAAAGATTCCTGCCGCCCTGCTCTCCCTGGCCCTGACGGCCTCCCTGACCGCCCCGCTGGCCTCGGCCGCCGGAACCGGAAGCACTCTGCCGGAGCTGGACGGCCACTGGAGCCAGTCCGCCTTCGAGCGCTGGCACGCCTACGGCATTGTAGAGGGTGACAGCCGCGGCATGCGTCCCGACGCCAACATGACCGTGGGCGAGTTTGCCGCCATTCTGAGCCGCGCGATGGGCTACACCGAGACTGTGGAGAACCCCTATGCCGATCTGAAGGGCACCGAATGGTACGCCCCCTACATCCTCCAGCTCACCGTCGCCGGGATTCTCCAGGGCGACGGCACCAACTGCAACGCCGAGGAGCCCATGAACCGGGAGCGGGCCACCGTGCTCTTTGCCCGGGCCCTGGGCATCCGTCCCACCGCCCAGCCGGATCTGAGCGGCTTTGTGGACGGCAAGGACGCCGCCGACTGGTCGGCCGGGTACATTGACGCCATGGCGAAGGATGGCATCATCCAGGGCGTGGGCAACCAGACTCTGGCCCTCGGGTCCAGCATCACCCGCGGCTCCGTGGTCAAAATACTGGACAGCTCCGTGGCCGAATATGCCGTGGAGGAGGGCGCCACCATCGACCAGGATGTGGACGGCATCCTGCTGGTGGCCGCCGATGATATCACCGTGGACGGCGCCGCCGTGTCCGGCAATCTGCTTGTAGCCCCCAAAGCCGGCGAGGCCAATCTGACCGTGAAGAACGCCAGGCTGGAGCGGGATCTGCGGGTTTCCACCCACGGCGCCACCCTGACTGTGGCCGATTCCCAGGTGGAGGGCGACGTGGCCCTCTCCGGTGACCGCGCCAGCCTGACCCTGGGCAGCGGCGCGCAGCTTGCCCGTCTGGCTGTGGACGGGGCCGGCAGCTCCGTGGCCGTGGAGAGCGGCGCCTCTGTGGAGACCCTGACCGCCCGCGCCGCCGTCAAGGTGGACAACCAGGGCGCCATTAACAAGGCGGAGGTACAGGCCGACAACGTGGTGCTTGACGGCAAGCGTCCCGCCCACGTGGAGGTCGCCGACGATGTGGCCCCGCCCCAGAACAGTGAGGGCGAGGAGGTCACCGGCTCCGAGGACAGCCAGGAACCCGGCCAGGGTGGCGGCGGTTCCGGCGGGGGCGGCGGCTCCGTGTCTGAGGAGGCCGTAGCCGGCATCGTAGGCGTCCACCCTGTGGATCAGGACGGGGGCGAGGAGGACATGCCCTCCGTCACCGCCAAGGCCACCAAGAAAACCGGGGAGAACTTTGTCCGCATCGCCCTGTCCACCGACGGCGTGGTGCCCATCCACCAGAGCGAGGGTGCCGGCAAGGGCGCCTGGGTAGGCGTGGCCATTGAGGCCCCCGAGGGCTATGAGCAGGGCACCTTCCAGTACCACTTCGGCACCGAGGCCAGCGCCGAGGCCACCCAAAGCGCGGCCATCACGGAGGACTCCTCCATCGGCCAGGGCAAGTATGCGGTGTTCTTCCTCAACGCCTCCTCCACCGCGCCCAAGACCCACATCACCGTGAAGTGGGAGGGACAGGAGGCCGTGCAGTACGTGGTGGACCTGTCCGGCGTGCAGACGCCCGCCGTCAAGCTGACCGGCGTGACCGTCTCCACCCACGAGATGCCCTCCGGGGTCTCCTCCACCGCCGAGGGCCTGAGCTTTGACGGCAGCACCGCCCTGGTGCAGAACGGCGGCAGCGGCACCCTGACCCACACCCAGGTGGCCTCTATGGGCGGCGGCGGCGAGTATACCGTCTACTACACCGTGCCCCAGGCCATCCCCGGCGGCACCCTCCAGTTTGACAAAATTGCCCGCTCTGTCAACGGCGGCAAGTGGAACACCTGGGCCATGCCCAGCACCACCGAGGCCAATGCCGGCTCCGGCTGGTGGACCCGTGACGGCGAGAACTACTACTTCAAGTGGGGCGCCGTCTTCGCCGAGGAGGCGGAGGGGAGCTACCGGCTCAAGGACGGCGGCGTCTTTGACTACACCCTCTGCTTTATCGACACCGACGGCTCCCAGGACAATATCATCGCCACCTATACCTTCCAGATCGACCTGAGCGGCTACACCATCACTGCCGACGAATAATCTCCGAAGTGCCCCGGACAACGTCCGGGGCACTTTCTTTTCCCGCGGGCCTGTGGTATTATTAAGGGGTGAAAGGAGGCGCTGCCATGGCGTCACGCAGAAAACTTCCCCTTGTACTTTTTCTGATCACCCTCGTCCTTCTGGCCGGGGCGGTCGTTCTGCTCCTGCGGGGGCGTCCCGTCACGCTGGAGCGCATCGCGGCCCGGCAGGGCTACGCCATCACCGGCCAGGAGGAGGCCACCGTCACCCTCACCCTTTCCAGGGAGCAGATGCCGGAGGGCTTTCCCGAGGAGGTCCCCATCAGCCAGGCTGAGGGAGAGCTGAAGCTCCCCCTGCTCCAGGACGGGGACACCACCTTCTATCTCACCGCCTTTGCCCGGTCTGACGAGGACCCCGGCACCCTCTACGCCGTCATTCAGCCGGAGCATCAGCTCTCCCGGGAAGGGGGACAGCTTCTCCTCCCCTACCGGATTGACGAGGACGGCGGCATCACCGCCCAGCTCCGGGTTTCCGACCTGCCCGTGCAGGCCGACGGAGAGGACCGCCCCGATGCGACCCGGCTGGCCAGCCAGGGCCCGGGTGAACAGTTCGCCCTGTATGTAGACCGGGCTCTCTTTCTCCGCTCCGACGCCATCACCATCCAGCTCGGCAGCTTCTACCGGCTGACCTATGCGCCCGCCTGATTGGGGATTGGAGGTTTTTTATGTCCACTCTGCTGATTAAAAACGCCCGCTACATCGTCTCCTGCGACGACACCGACCGCCTGTATGAGCGGAGCAATCTGTTCATCCGGGACAACGCCATCGAGTACATCGGCCCCGAGCTGCGGCAGGCCGACCAGGTCATCGACGCCTCCCGCATGGTGGTCTACCCCGGCCTCATCAATACCCATCACCACCTATACCAGCTCTTTTCCCGCAATCTGCCCGAGGTGCAGCGGATGGAGCTCTTTCCCTGGCTGGTGACGCTGTACGATGTGTGGAAAAACCTGGACGAAGAGGTGGTGGCCACCTCCAGCCTGGTGGGCATGGCGGAGCTGCTCAAGACGGGGTGCACCACCTGCTTCGACCACCACTATGTCTTCCCCGCCCGGGCGGGGGATCTGATCGGCGCCCAGTTCCGGGCGGCTGAGCTGGTGGGCATGCGCTTCCACGCCTCCCGTGGCTCCATGGATCTCTCCCAGAAGGACGGCGGCCTGCCGCCGGACAGCGTGGTACAGACCATCGACCAGATTCTGGCCGACTCGGAGCGGCTGGTGCGGGTGTGGCACGATCCGTCCCGCTTCTCCATGCGCCAGGTAGCCCTGGCCCCCTGCTCCCCCTTCTCCGTGTCCACCGACCTGCTGCGGGAGAGTGCGCGCCTGGCCCGCTCCCTGGAGGTACGGCTGCACACCCACGTGGCGGAGACCAGGGACGAGGAGCAGTACACCCTGGAGCGGTTCGGCCTGCGCCCCCTTGCCTACCTGGAGGGGCTGGGCTGGACCGGCCCCGACGTGTGGTATGCCCATGGCATCCACTTCAACGATGACGAGCTGAAGGCGCTGGCCGCCACCGGCACCGGCGTAGCCCACTGCCCCATCTCCAACATGAAGCTCTCCTCCGGTGTGTGCCGGGTGCCTGAGATGCTCCGCCTGGGGGTGCCGGTGGGTCTGGCGGTGGACGGAGCCGCCTCCAACGACGGCTCCAACCTGCTGGAGGAGCTGCGGGTGTGCTACCTGCTCCACCGCCTCCAGTCCAGCCAGAACGCCCCCACCGGGTACGACATCCTCAAGCTGGCCACCCGCGGCTCCGCCCGCCTGCTGGGCCGGGACGACATCGGCTGCCTGGCCGCCGGCATGGCCGCCGACTGCTTCCTGATCAGCCTGGACCGCATTGAGCTGGCGGGCGCCCAGTTCGACCCCCTCTCCCTGCTGGGGACGGTGGGGCTCAAGGGCCCGGTGGATTATACCATCGTCAACGGCGTGGCCGTGGTGCAGAACGGGGAGCTGGTGACCGCCGACGAGGGGGAGCTGGCCGCCCGGGCCAATGCGGCGGTGTGCCGCTACCTGGGCCGTTGCTGAGCCCACGCCCGGAGGCCGGACGGTTTTTCTCCGCCCGGCCTCCGTTTTTTGTGCAGTTCGGCGCTTGTATTTCTGCCTCACAGGAGTAAAATGGTAGAGTTATGTAAAATTCATGTAAAGGAGGCGGGAGAATGCCGGAACAGGCACCGGCCCGCAGCAGCCTGCTCTTTTCCCGCGACGCACTGCTGCGGCTCATCATTCCCCTGGTCATTGAGCAGCTTCTGCTGATGACTGTCGGCATGGCGGATACCGTCATGGTCACCACCTCCGGCGAGGCCGCCGTATCCGGCGTCTCGCTGGTGGACAACATCAATACACTCATCATTCAGGTCTTTTCCGCCCTCTCCACCGGCGGCGCGGTGGTGGTCTCCCAGTATCTGGGGCGGCAGGACACCGACAACGCCAAGGCCGCCTCCAAGCAGCTTCTGTACGCCATGTGCGCCCTGTCCCTGCTGCTGATGGGGGCCGCGCTGGTCCTCCGGCAGCACATTCTGGCGTTGATCTTCGGCCGCGTGGAGGCCGACGTGATGGAGAACGCCCTGGTCTATTTCCTGCTCACCGCCACGGCCTACCCCTTCATGGGCATTTACAACGCCGGGGCCGCCCTGTTCCGGGCCATGGGCAACAGCAAGGTGTCCATGTTCTGCTCCCTGGTTGTGAATGTAATCAACATCACAGTCAATGCGGTGCTGATCTTCGGCTTCGGCATGGGGGCCGCCGGCGCCGGTATCGGCACCCTGGTCTCCCGCATCGCGGCGGCCGTCATTATCATGGCGCTGCTCAACCACCCCGACCATGTGCTCCGGGTGGAGGGTCTGCTGCGTTTTGAGTTCCGGGGTGCCATCGTCAAGCGCATCCTATTTATCGGCATCCCTAACGGTATGGAAAACGGCATGTTTCAGGCAGGCAAGCTGATGGTCCTCAACCTGATTACCACCTTCGGCACCTCCGCCGTGGCCGCCAACGCCATCGCCAACAGTGTGGCCGGGGTCATCAATGTGCCCGGCATGGCCCTGGGACTGGCCATCATTACCGTCATCGGCCAGTGTATGGGGGCTGGCGAGACAGGGCAGGCGGTCTACTACACCAAGCGTCTCGTGGGAGCCAGCTATCTTTGCATGCTGGTCATGAGCGCCGCCCTCTTCTTCTCGGCTGGGGGACTGGTCACCCTGTTTCACCTGAGCCCAGAGGCCTGCACCATGGCTGCCCAAGTGCTCCGGGCCTGCGCCGTAGGCAACGTCCTGTTCTGGCCCCTGGCCTTCACCCTTCCCAACTCCCTGCGGGCGGCTGGGGACGCCATCTTCACTATGGCGGTCTCCCTGGGCTCCATGTTTGTCTGCCGGGTGGTGCTCAGCTATGTGTTTGCCTGCGCCTGGGGCCTGAACCTGGGACTGCTTGGGGTATGGCTCGCCATGATCGCCGACTGGGTGGTACGGGCCGCATTCTTCCTGTTCCGCTACTGGCGGGGCAGATGGAAACGCATCCGCGTGATTTGACTGCACAAGGAGGGAATCGCATGGAACGCTTCCAAGATCCGGAGCGGCTGGCGGCCCTGTTTGCCCGCTGCCGGATTCCCGAGCGCCTTCCCTGGACCGCCGCCTATCCCTGGACACTTCAGTACTATGAGAAGGGAGAATACCTCTGCCGCCTGCGGGAACCCATGCAGAGCCTCTACCTGCTTCTGGAGGGCGGCATCCAGACCAGCCTGACCAACGCCGCCGGACGCACTCGGCTGGTGGCCACCGCCCAGCCGGGGGAGCTGGTGGGCGGCGACGTAGAGGTGGTGCTGGGCAACATCCAGGCCACCACCGACCAGCGCGCCCAGGAGGACGGCGCGCTGTGTGCGGCCCTCCCACTGGCGGAGTACCGGGAGGCTCTATGCTCCGACCTGGGGTTTCTGCGCTATGCCTCCCGGCGGCTGGCCCGCATTGTGGTAATGAATACCTTCCGCGCCACCAACGACCTGCTGCTTCCGCTGGAAAACCGTCTGGCCGCCTATCTGCTCTCCCAGGCGGAGGACGGCTGGTTCCATGGCACCCTGACCCGCACCGCCGAGACGCTGAGCACCAGCTACCGGCAGCTTACCCGGGTGATGAGCCGCTTTGCCCAGGCCGGATACCTCCGCCGTACCCCCGAGGGCTGGCGTCTGGAAGAGCCCGACGCGCTGCGGGCCCTGGCCGAAAGCGTGGAGCCCTCCCGCATTCTCTGAAAAAAGCCCCGCCGTTCCGATGGAACGGGGGGGCACTTTTCTTTCCTGGGGTAGGACATATGGCCTACCTTCCAGTGGAGAACATCTGCTAAAGTACAGGTATACTCCGTTACCGCTTTCCCTTGTCGTAGGGGATGCCCTCCGCCTTGGGAGCCCTGGACTTCTTGGAGGTGAAGGCCAGAACGACCAGCGTGATAATATAGGGCAGCATCCGGTAGAAGTGGGGGCTGATGCCGAGCTCGGCCAGCAGGAATACACCGTCGCCGTTGATGTCAATGCTGGCATAGGAGGCGGCGATGCACTTGAACAGGCCGAACAGCAGGGCCGCGCCGGCGATGTTCAAAGGTTTCCAGTTGCCGAAGATCATAACGGCCAGCGCCAGGAAGCCGAAGCCGGCCACGTCGCCGGTAGAGGCGCAGTTGGCGGTGGTGAGAGCGTAGACGAAGCCACCCATGCCCGCCAGCGCACCAGAGATTGTGGTGCCGGCGTAGCGCATCACATAGACGTTGATGCCCAGGGAGTCGGCCGCCTGTGGATTCTCACCACAGGAGCGCAGCCGCAGTCCGAAGCGGGTCTTGTAGAGCAGGATGGACAGCACCACAAACAGGATAATACAGATGTAGGTGGCCAGATATGCCTTGTTGATGAAGGTGTCTCCGAAGAAGCCCATTTCGTCGCTGCGGCCGTAGCCGAAGAAGCTCTTTTTGAGCATGAACCAGCTTGCCGCGTCGCCCTCCGCCATCTGCAGGGTGTTCTGGTTGGCGATGATGCGGATGAAGAACAGCACCAGGGCGGGGGCCATCAGGTTCAGTGCGGTACCACCGATGGTCTGATCCGCCTTCAGGTTGACCGAGGCAAAGGAGAGCAACAGGGAGAACACTGCGCCCAGGATGGCCGCCACCAGCATGGCCAGCAGCATGAAGCCCTGGAGCGCCACCCAGTCCCCAGCCGCCTTGGCCTCGGAGAAGATACCCGCCTTCTGGGTCACATTGACAAAGAGGACACCCGCGAACGCGCCGAAGATCATAATGCCTTCCAGGGCCAGGTTGATAATGCCGCTGCGCTCAGCAAACACGCCGGCCAGCGCCACGATCATCAGCGGGACGGCATAGATCAGGGTCTGCTGAATGAGGAACGTCATGCCGACTCGCCTCCTTTCTCCACTTCTGCGCCACCTCCGCCCTCCGGCGGTTTGGCCGCCGCCTCTGCCGCGGGCAGGGCAGCCTTGCTCCGGCGCTTCCGCTGGCCGCTGATGAACATCTTGATGACCAGGGAGAAAGCGCTGAGGTAGACGATGATGGCGATGATGACATCGGTGATATACTCATTGTAGGCCGTCAGGTTGGTAAGCTGCAGACCCACAATATCCAGCATGGACATGAAGCATCCGGTAAAGATCACACCGATGGGATTGCTGACGGCCAGCAGGGCCACGGGAATGCCATTGAAGCCGGTGGCGGGAAGGGTCTGGTAGGTAGACCAGAAAAACTCCGTGTTACCCGACAGGTAGTACAGGGAGGCGGCCGCGCCGGACAGGGCCCCGGCGATGGCCATGGACAGGACGATGTTCCGCTTGTCGGCAATGCCGGCGTACCGGGCCGCGTGGCGGTTGGCGCCGCAGGCCTTGAGCTCGTAGCCCAGGGTGGTCTTGTTCATAAGGATATAGATCAGAATTGCGATACCGATGGCAATCAGGATGCCGCCATTGACCTGAGAGTTGGGGAACAGTTTGTCCAGACCCAGCTTGGCGGTCTCCACACCATTGAAACTGGTCTTGTAGATATAGGCAGTCTTGGTGTTCTCCACGTGATTCTGGAGGCTCTCAAACAGGCTGCCCTTGTCGAACAGCCAGGTCACCAGGTTGGCGGCGATCCAGTTGGTCATGATGCAGGCCAGCACCTCATTGATGTTGAGGAAGGCCTTCACCAGTCCGGGGATACAGCCCCACAGGGCGCCGGCCAGCATGCCGCCCAGGAAGGCAATGAGCCACACCAGCGGAGCTGGAACCGTTTCAGTGGGGATGGTGAGTGCCAGAATCAGGGTGGCGGCGGTGCCCATCAGGTACTGGCCCGGCGCGCCGATGTTGAACAGGCCGGTCTTGAAGGCCACAGCCACCGACAGGCCGGTAAGGATCAGCGGGGTGGCCCGGAAGAGCATGTTGCCCAAGTTCGTGGAGTTAAAGCCGAAGGTCAGCGTGCCCGCCGCGTCGCGTCCGGTGCTGAACAGGCCGCCGAACACCAGGCGGATGCCCTCCCACGCGCTGTTCAGCCCCAGGGACGGGTTGGCGGCACCCACGATGATGATAATCAGCGCACCCACCACCATGCCGATGAGGATGGAGATCAGTGAGGCCAGTACAGACTTGGTGCCGTCTTTGCCCCACAGGTTGGAAAGCTTCTGCTTCACGCCCCCTCGCCCTCCTTTTTCATTCGTTTTGCGCCGGCCATATAGAGGCCCAGCTCCTGGACGTCGGTGGCGGCGGGATCCAGCTCGCCCACGATCTCGCCCTCATACATCACGAGGATGCGGTCGGACAGGCTCATGACCTCGTCCAGCTCCAGAGAGACCAGCAGCACCGCCTTGCCCTTGTCCCGCTCGGCCACCAACTGGCTGTGGATATACTCAATGGCGCCCACGTCCAGGCCGCGTGTGGGCTGCACCGCCACAATCAGCGGCTTCTCCCGGTCGACCTCGCGGGCAATGATGGCCTTCTGCTGGTTGCCGCCGGACATGGAGCGGGCAATGGTCACCGGCCCCTGTCCGGAGCGCACGTCGTACTGCTCGATCAGCTTTTCCGCGTAGGCGCGCACCTCGCCCTGCTTGACAAAGCCCATGTGCTGGAACCGTGGCTCCCGGAAGCGCTGGAGCACCATGTTTTGTTCCAGGGTAAAGTCCAGCACCAGTCCGTGCTTATGGCGGTCCTCCGGGATGTGGCTCATGTCCGCGCTCCGGTGGTGGATGGAGGCGTGGCTGATATCGTGGCCGCAGAGGGTCACCGTGCCGCCGCTGCACTTCTCCAGGCCGGTCAGGCCGTAGATGAGCTCGCTCTGGCCGTTGCCGTCGATGCCGGCGATGCACAGAATCTCACCCGCCCGGGCCTCGAAGCTGACATCATGGACCGCATCCCTCTTTTGGGTATGGGAGGGGACCGTCAGGTGCTCCACCTTGAGCACCGTCTCACCGGGTCTGGCCTTCTCCTTGACCACCTCAAGCTGCACCGGGCGGCCCACCATCATGTTGGACAGGGACTGCTTGTCGGTGTCCTTAGTATCCACGGTGCCGATGTACTTGCCCTTGCGCAGCACTGTGACGCGGTCGGCCACGGCCATAATCTCGTTGAGCTTGTGGGAGATGAAGAGAATACTCTTGCCCTCCTTGGCAAACTCCTTCATGGTGGCCATCAGCTCATCAATCTCCTGGGGGGTGAGGACGGCGGTGGGCTCGTCAAAGATCAGAATCTCGTTGTCGCGGTAGAGCATCTTGAGGATCTCCACCCGCTGCTGCATGCCCACGGTGATGTTTTCCACCCTGGCGTCCAGATCCACCTTTAGGCCGTACTTCTCCGACAGGGCCTCTACCTTTTTGCGGGCCTCCTTCTTCTGCAGGAAGCCCAGCTTCGTGGTTTCGGCGCCCAGAATGATATTGTCCAGCACAGTGAACACATCCACCAGTTGGAAGTGCTGGTGCACCATGCCGATGCCCAGCGCGGTGGCGTCGTTGGGATTGTTGATCTTCACCACCTTACCGTTTTTCTTGATTTCGCCCGCCTCCGGCTGATACAGACCGAACAGCACGCTCATCAGGGTGGATTTGCCTGCGCCGTTCTCCCCCAGGAGGGCGTGGATTTCCCCTCTTCGGAGTTGGAGTGTGATATCGTCGTTGGCGATGATACCGGGGAATTCCTTGGTAATGTGAAGCATTTCAATGACGTTTTCCGCTTCCATAGTCCTCATCCCGCCTCCTCTATACAGTATAGTTTTATTATATAATACCCCCATGGAAAACACAAGAAATTTATCCCTTTTCTGTCACAAGAAAAGGGAGAGGGCACAAAGCCCTCTCCCTCTTTCTGAGGTGATTGTGTGAATCAGATGATATTCACATTCACGTTGCTCCAGTTGGTAGCGGTCTCGGCGTTGTCCATCACAGTGTAGTCGTCGTCCACCACCAGGGTGCCGTCCACCATCTGCTGGTACAGGGACTCGTACTTCTCCACTGTGAAGGTCTCGAAGCGCCAGGAATCCGCGCCGGTGGGCAGCTCCACGGCGTTGTCGGCGACGCCCAGGGAGGTCTGCTGGCCGCCGATGGTGTCGAATGTACCGTCATAGACCTTGGCCACAGCCCACTGCACGGCGTCAGCCAGGCCCTTCATGGCGGAGGTGACAACGTACTCGGACTCACCGGACTGGTCCACGTCTACGCCGATAACAAACTTGTCGTTGGCGGAGGCGGCGGCCACGATGGACTGGAACATGGAGCCACCGCAGGCGAAGACGATCTCGGTGCCGTTCACATACCAGCCGTTGATCATGGTCTGCAGGTCGGTAGAGGCGGAGAAAGTGGAACCGTACTGCCAAGAGTAGTTCATGTCAACCGTGATGCCCAGCTCTTCAGCGGCGTGGTTGGCGCCCTGGACATAGCCGTAACCGAACCGGCAGCAGGCGGGATTGGTGCCGCCGCCGCCGCCGGAGAAGCCCAGCTTGGTAAAGCCGTCCATGACGGCGGCGTAACCGGCCAGATAGCCGGCCTGCTCCTCCTTGAAGGCGATGCCGGCCACGTTGGACAGGGTGTTGCCGGCGTCATCGGTCAGGGGATAGCCGTCGATGAAGACGAAGGGGGTCTCGGGATACTCGATGGCGGCCTTCTTCAGCGCGGCCTCCTGCAGGTAGCCGGCGCACACCACCACGTCAGCGCCGCCCTCGACGGCGGCCTTCATGGCGTCATAGCGGTCATCGTCGGTGGCCTCGCTGCCGTTAGCGGGCTGGTAGTACTTGTAGCTCAGACCGTTGGCGGCGGCATACAGCTTTACGCCGTCAAAGGTGCCCTGGTTGAAGGACTTGTCCTTCAACTGGCCTACGTCAGTGACGAAGGCCACCTGATAGGTGCCGTCGGCGGAGGTCATGCTGTCCTCGATGGCATCGGGATCGGCCTCGGTCTCGCCGGGGGTCTCGGTCTCGGGCGCAGGGGTCTCGGTGTTAGTGCCAGGCGCAGGGGTCTGGCTGTCGGCGGGCTTGTTGCTGTTGCCGCAGGCGGCCAGGCCGAAGACCATCGCCAGGCACAGGAGCAGTGCAAGGAGCTTCTTGGACTTCTTCATTGTAATCTACCTTCCTTTCAGAAAAATAGCCCAGTTTGGTCCAGACGATTTTGTCCTCCCCTCCCTGAGCGTGTGCCCTTATTATACTCTATCCCTTCGAAAAGGGCAACCACCTTTTTACATGATTCAAAAAATTTTTTACAGAATTGTTACAGATGTGACAGACTTAAACCCTCCTCTATAACCGTGTTTTTTTCAATACGGGTAACGCTCCATACCTCCGCAGCCTTTACCGGCATTGGCCTCCGGGCCGGCCGCTCCCTCCTGTAAAATTCCCAGCCGCCGATTGACAATTTTTAAAATTTTATATATAATGCAAAATATAAAATACAAGATTTGAGGTGCGACATATTATGCCCTGCAACACCAAGGCCCCCACAATTCGGTGGTTTTATTTGACCATAGGCATCCTTTCCATGCTCTTCGCGGGTATCCTTTACAGTTGGTCCATACTGAAAGCACCGCTGGCCGACGCATTCGGCTGGAACGCCTCCCAACTGACCATGAATTTTACTCTCACCATGTGCTTTTTCTGTCTGGGCGGAGTGGGCGGCGGTCTGCTGGCCAGGCGGCTGGGTACCCGCCTGACCATCGCCCTGGGCGGCGCTTTGGCGTGCATCGGCTTTGTACTGACCGCCCGGCTGGACGGCAGCAGCCTGCCCATGCTCTACCTCAGCTACGGCGTCATCACCGCCACCGGCATCGGCTTTGCCTATAATGTGGTGCTCTCCACCGTGCAGGCCTGGTTCCCCGACAAAAAGGGCACCTGCTCCGGCGCGCTGCTGATGGGCTTTGGTGCCTCCTCCCTCGTGCTCGGCTCCCTGGCCGACGCCCTCATCCAGAATCCCGCCGTGGGCTGGCGGGCGGCCTTCCTCTGCCTGGGCGTCGCCATCGGAATTGTGCTGGTCGCGGCCGCCCTTCTTATCCGCCTCCCCGCCCCCGGCACCGTCCTGCCCCAGCCCAAGGCCGCCGCCAACCGGGTGCAGGAGGACTTTGAGGCCGCCGACTACACCACCGGCCAGATGCTCCGCCGCTTCACCTTCTGGCGTGCCTTCCTGTGCATCATCTTCCTGGCCGCCATGGGCAACACCGTTATCTCCTTTGCAAAGGATCTCTCCCTCTCCGTGGGGGCCAGCGCCGCCCTGTCCACCACCCTGGTGGGCGTGCTCGCCGTGTGCAACGGCCTGGGCCGCATCCTCACCGGAGCCCTCTTTGACACCCTGGGCCGCCGCCGCACCATGCTGCTGGCCAACGGCGCCGCCATCCTGGCCGCCCTGGTCACGCTGCTGTCCGTGGCCGTCCACTCCGTCCCCCTGTGCGTGGCCGGCCTGTGCATCACCGGCATCTCCTACGGCGCCTGCCCCACCATCTCCTCCGCCTTTACCTCCTCCTTCTACGGCGCCAAGTACTTCTCCCTCAACTTCTCCGTCATGAACTTCAACCTGACCGGCGCCTCCTTCGTTGCCACCGCCGCCAGCGTCCTGCTCACCCAAACCGGGGGCTACGCCGCCCCGCTGGTGCTGCTGCTGGTGCTCGCCGTGGCCGCCCTGGCGCTCAACCTCAACATCAAGCGCCCCTGAGCTTTCTCAGGCCGGCAAAAAAGCCCTCCGCCGAACGGCGGAGGGCTTTTTTGTGGTTTAGTTCTTGTTGTCTTCCTTCATGCGCAGGATGTACATGCCGTCGTGCCAGGTATCCATGTAGATGTAGCCGCGGTCGTCCACCACGCAGTCCTCGGTGGTGGCCAGCATGGGGCCGGGCACCGGGATGTCGAAGAGCAGCCTTTCCGGGTTGGGGGGGATGAAGTAGGCCAGCTCCTTGATGTAGTAGGGGTCGGACACGTCATACACCCGCATGCCCGCGTGGAAGTAGCAGCAGTAGACCCGGTTGGGGTTCTGGTCCAGCCAGAGCTTGTTGCTCATGGGCTCGTGGATGTTGTGGGGGCCGAAGGGGCCCTGGGCGCCGTCCATTCCGGCGGTGTTGAAGTTGGGCCAGGGATAGTTCTCGGGCACCTCGGGGTAGGGGAACTCGGCCACCAGTTGGGGATCGGTGGGATCGGAGATGTCGATCATGTGCAGGTTGTTCATGGGCTGGGCGCCCTTGCGGGGGCCGGTGGTGAGAATCTCCTTGTTGTAGAAGGGGAAGCGCTCGCCCTCGTTGGTGGCCACCAGGAAGCTGCGGCCGGGCAGGGGCAGGCAGGTGTGGGTGCGGGCGCCGGCGAACTTGCCGGAGAAGGGGCCCTTCAACTGGAGCTGGCCGATCTTCTTGGGCCGGGTGATGTCGGAGATGTCCAGAATGATGAGGCCCTCGCAGTAGTAGGACAGATAGGCCAGGTTGCCCACCACGAACGGAGGCCCGTGGAGCTGGGGCCAGTCCATGAACTCCCAGTGCTGGGGGCCGTCCACGGGGTACTCGCCCTCCTTCAGGCCGTCGGTGAACTGGCAGGGCACCCACCAGCGGCCCACCTCCACCGGGTGGGTGGGGTCGATGATGTCCAGGATGCGGTAGATGTTGCCGGTGTAGCCCGGGCAGTCGGCAGACAGGTGGACGTAGCGCCCGCCGTTGTAGAAGAAGCGGTGCACGCCCATGCCGTTCTCCACGCCGGTCTCCCACTTGCCCAGCAGCTTGGGGTGGACGGGATCGGTCTTGATGTCGAAGATCTGCAGGCTGCCCAGGCTCTTGTCGCCGGGCTTGCAGCCGTGGAGGAAGGAGACGCCGCCGCCGGTGGCGCCGATCATCAGGCCGTCGGCCACCTGAATCTTGGGGGTGTTGGTGGCGGGGTACTCCTTGGGATCGCAGGCCTCCAGCCAATTGACCACCTTGGGCTGGGTGGGGTCGGTCACGTCCACCACGTTCCAGCCTGGGCCGCGGAAGGAGCCGCAGTACATGTAATAGCGCCCGTCGTCGGTCTTGTGGAGGGCCATCTGGAAGGCGTTGACGCCGTTCAGATCGCAGAAGCCCACCACCTCCATGTTCTTGATATAGCCCTGGTTCTCCGGGCTTTTGGCGTAAAAGGGAACTGACATAACGTACCTCCTTGGAAATGGATCCAGGCGCACCCGAAGCTGGTGCGCCCAGATCGCTGTTTGATTAGGGATGGGCCGGCATCTTGGGGGGCTTCCGGCACAGGGCGATGGTCAGCGGCATACCGAAGGCGAAGGTGATGAACGCCACCACCAGGGCCACCACGTAGGTCAGGGGGAAGCTCATCAGATAGGCCATGAAGAAGGCGCCCGCCGGCATGGTGTAGCCCACGGCCAGGAACATCATGACGAGGCTCATCAGCACGGCCATGACGAACGTAATGGAGGCCACCCGCAAAATGTGGAACAGCAGGCCGTTTTCATTTTTGACCCCGCACAGCCGGGCGAAGCCGTCGCCCATGGCCTTGAGGTCGATGTAGGTGCCGATGGCGAAGGCCACGGCGAAGCCGGGGATGAAGTCCTTGGTGAGCTGCTGAACCAGCGGCCCCCAGAGGATGACGCCCGCCTCCCGGAACATGTTGCTGCCGTCGATGTAAAGGGGCAGGAAGATGGCGAACATAAGCGAGAAAATGGTGTTGAAGACAATACCGAATTGATCCTTGCGGAACATGGGGAATCCCTCCATCCTTTTGTGTTTCCGGCCCCCCGGCGGGAGGCCGGCGCGTCGCTCCGCCCGGTGCGGAAGGCGCTTAACGCATGGTGATGTAGCCGCGGAACTGGGTCAGGTTGTCGCTGGTGGGGATGTCGGTGAGGAACATGCCCACAATGTTGAAGTTGGATTTCAGGAAGGGGAAGTGCTCCTGCTGCGCCCAGACGGGCTTGGGCAGGGCCTTGGCGCCCTCCACCGCCGCCTGATACCACTCCTCGGGGCCGTCGAACCACAGCTCCACCAGGCGGTGGAAGGTGCAGCCCACCACGTCGTGGTAGATCCGGCTGGACAGGAAGCGGTTGACCTCCGGCCGGGCCTGGAAGTAGGGGACGATCTCCTCATGGAACCAGCGCTCGCCCTCCTCCTCGCTGACGCCGTCGGGGTACTGGATGACGAACTGCCAGCGGTAGTTGGGGCCGTCGCACACCATGCGGCCCTTGCCCTTGAAGTCCTCCTCCCACGAGATGGGCACATGGGCGAAGACGAAGGGAGGGCAGCCGTTGTCGCCGCCGATGGAGCGCCCCACGTCGCCGTCCAGGTTCTCGTGGGGGGTCTCGTCGGTGTCGGGCACGCAGCCCTGCCAGCGCAGCACGTCCATGGGCATATACTCGGCAATGGCCTTGTTGCGCATCTCAGGCTCCATCTCGTTGACCAGCCAGTAGTGCTCGGTCATCTGCATCCGCCGGGTGCCGAAGCGCTCCCCCTCCGGGGGCACGGGCAGGGCGTTGTAGAAGGCGTACTTGGTCACATAGGGGCCGAAGTTAGAGATGGAATCCTGAATATGGTGGCCGTACAGCCAGTGCTGAAGGCGGTGGCGGTACTCCTCTCTGCAGACGTCCACATAGATGACGCTGCGCATGGGACGAAATTCCACGGACATCCCGAACCCTCCTTCTCAGCCCTTCTCGGGCACGGTGGCGGTGATAAAGGCGCGGTACGCGGCCTGGCGGGCCTTGTACTTCTCGGTCTGCATGTTGGCAATCTTCTTGCCGGTGTTCTCCTTGATGTCGTTGCCGTGGATGAACTTGCCGGACAGGGTGTCGTGGGCGTGCTCCAGCTGCTCGGCGGGGAAGGTGAAGGAGTACTTGCCGCCCTCGTTGTGGATCTCGCCCTCCAGGCCGCACAGGCAGCAGATGGCCTTGCCGTCCTGCAGGTGGAAGTTGCGGCTGTGGCAGTGGGGGCACACGCCGGCGTCGCCCTGGTACTGGGCGTGCTCGATGTCCTTGGCGGCCTCGGCGATGTTGCGGCCGATCTGGTGGGCGCGGGCCACCCGCTCGTCCTCCACCAGGATGGACAGCGCCCAGGGGAACACCTCGTTGTCAATGACCTTCCACATAGGGGTCAGGGCCAGCATGCCGGCGTCGCACTGGGTGCGGGTCACCCAGTCGGAGCCGCCCACGGACATGAAGGAGATGACCTTGTCCTTCAGGATGCGGGGATCGGGGGCGGTGCCGCCGGTCTCCTCGGCGATCTTGGTGCCGATGATGTTGTTGCCGCGGTCCATGCGGGGGCCAAAGCGGTCGGTAATCGTGTGGAAGAGGCCGGTGGCGCCCTTCTCAAAGATGGGGGTGGAGAAGACAATGCCGTCGGCGTCCAGCATCTTGTCCAGCAGCCAGTCAAAGTCGTCCTTCAGCACGCACTTGCCGCCGCGGCCGCCCAGCACGCTCTGCACGCAGGCGGTGCAGCCGGTGCAGTGCTCGATGTGCAGGTTCTGCAGCTGGATGAACTCCACCTCGGCGCCCATCTCCTTGGCCCCCATCAGGGCCTCGATGCACATACCGTCGTTGCTGCCGTTGCGCATACCGCCGGAAATACCCAAAATTTTCATCTGTACTTCCTCCTTCTGAAAAACAAAAAGTTTAGTTTGCCTTCGTTTCCCCTGCATATTACCCGTTCTTTGCCTTTGTGTAAAATGCCGGTTTTGTATGGCTGAAATGCAGCTTTCGATTAGATTACTGCAATCCGACTCTAATTTTCCATATAGAGGAATTCAGCAGCTTCGGTATTGTTTATTTTGCATAAAAACGAAGGTGACTCCCTGTGGCTAACCATGAATTGGTGCACAGTTACCATATGGCTACTATCTCCTAACTGCATAAAACTCCGTGCGCACAGGGCGCACTACGAAACTATGCAAAGGCTTAGACGCATGAAGTCTTTGCGCATGTGGGCCGTCCCGGCCCATGTGCGATAATCTCATGGCCGTGGCGCTGTAAGCGGCACATGGCCAACTTTGCTATGCTTTTGCATAGCAAACAGGTCGTGACAAGCCGCACGAATTTTGATATACTGATATCCCCAACTTATCGAACGTGTGGAGGGATTCCCAGTGACTCTAAATCAACTGGAGTGTTTCATGGTGCTGGCACAGCGTCTCAATTTTACCCAGGCGGCAGACGACCTGTTCATGGCCCAGCCGGCTCTGAGCCGGCTGATTTCCGCATTGGAAAAAGAGCTGGACCTTCAGCTTTTCTACCGCAACTCCCGCAGCGTAGCCCTCACCCCGGCCGGCACGGTGTTTTTCAAAAAATGTCCGAAAATTCTGGACGAATACCGGGGCAGCGTGGTGGCCGCCCGGCTGGCCCAGGAGGGCTATCGCGGTTCCCTAACCCTGGGCATCATGCGGGACACCTTCGAACCAAAGCTGCCCACACTCTATCAGCGCTTTCGCACGGCCTATCCCCATGTCTCGCTGCTTATCCGTGGCTATAGCCACTCCAGCCTGCTGTCCGCGCTGGAGCGGGGAGAGGTGGACGCCATCCTGAACTATATGCCAATGCCCTCCGGGCAGGAGTCCCCCTCCATCCTGCTGCACAAAAACCACCAGTGCATCATCACCGCTTTGGACCACCCGCTGGCCTCCCGTGGCAGCATACGGATGGAAGAGGTGAAGGACGAGCCGTTTGTGGTCATGGCCCGCACCGCCTCCATCCCCGGCCACGATTTTATCTGGAAGACGGCGGCTGATGCAGGCTTCGCCCCCCATGTGGTGGCGGAGGCCACTCATGTGCCGGTTCTGCTCACCTTGGTTTCCTGCGGTATTGGAATCTCTACCCTCAGCGATGATATGGCCTGTCTCTGCCAGGGCAAGGTGGCTTTTATCCCCCTGCTGGGGGTTCCCTTCGCCAACGTCCGCCTGATGTGGAACGAGGACAACCAGAATCCCGCCCTGCCCCACCTGCTGGCCGTGTTCCGGTCCATCTGTTGAATACAGCGCAAGCAGCAGCGGGGGGGGGGGGGGGGGGGGGGGGGGGG
>NZ_CAXSQB010000025.1:40958-49792 GCF_964239415.1 Clostridium sp. ATCC BAA-442
GCCGATCCGTTGGGATCGGCGGCGCTGCTTACTCTGGCCTCCATTTTCTGCGGCGTGTTACCGGGCCGCTTTCTCCTTCAGGACATACTCCATCAGAACCGGAATACACCGGTCGGTGTTCCGTTGCAGACAGACGCAGACCTCCTCGGCATCCCCCCTCCGGGCCGCCTCCAGCATGCCTTCAAAGTCCTCCGCATGGCTGCCGCGCTCGGTAAGGCAGTCGGCATAGATATACCGCAGCAGCAACTGCTGGCCCTGTATGGAGATCATATTCGCATCCAGCCGGCGATTGCCGCAGTGTGCGTAAAAGGTCCCCACAAAACGGTTAACCGCCATAACCTCGCTCTGTACATTCCTCGCCCGCCGGTACTCCTCCAGGTACTTTTCCAGCCCTGTCACGATTGCGGCCCGGTCGCCATGCGCCATGGCCAGGCGGATGGCAGCACAGTGGAGGGTCATGGCCAGCTGTTCAATCTCCGTGATGTCGTGCTGATCCAAGTCCAGGATGTGGGCGCCCACGTTGTTCTCGTAGACCACCAGTCCCTCCTGCTGGAGCCTGTTTACCGCTTCCCGGATGGGGGTGCAGCTCACGCCCAGCTCATCCTGAAGCTCATTGACATTCAACTTGCTGCCCAAGGGGCGCCGCAGCGTGATGATATCGCCGCGCAGCATTTCATACACCTGATCCACCAGGGAGCGCTTTTTGATCGCCGCCATGGTTTCGTCTCCTTCCATTTCATTTCTTGCAAGATATTATAACAGCGTCCGCTTTAAAAGACAAGCCCGGCCAGCGTTTTTCCCAAATCAATGCACTCAATTTTGACACTTTTTCCAAACCTGGTCCACCCCTCTTGCAATTTAAAAAAAGTGTGGTATTCTTAACTCATAAATCTTGCAAGATACAAATTATATCTTGTTTGATTATAGGAGGTATCCATGGCACAGCAAACCTCAGTATCCAGTCTTCTGGATATGACTTCCAGCAGCAATGTTGTTTTCCTGGGCGAGGCGGGCAGCGGCAAAAGCGAGCTGGCCCTCAATTTCGCCCAGGCATTGGCGGAACTGGGCGGCAAGCCCGTCCACTTCTTTGACCTGGACATGACCAAGCCCCTCTTCCGCTCCAGAGACCGGCGCGAGGCCCTGGAGGCGCTGGGGGTGGAGGTCCACTACGAGGCCCAGTTCATGGATGCCCCCACCCTGACCGGCGGCGTGCGGCAGCGGTTGAACGATCCGCACTGCTGCGCCGTGCTGGATGTGGGGGGCGACTACATCGGCGCCCGCTCCATCGGGGGATACGCCCCCCTGCTCAACCGGGACGGCACCACGGTGTATTACGTGATCAACCCCTTCCGCCCCTGGTCGGCCACCCTGGAGCACATTGACCAGGTGCTGGGGGAGACCCTGGGGGTCTCCCATGTGGAGCTGGCCCGGCTGCGGCTGGTGGGCAACCCCAACCTGGGGCCGGAGACCACCCCCGCCGACGTGGCGGAGGGCGCCCGGAGGCTCTGGGAGCTGGTGAGCCCCTACAAGCCGGTGGATTACCTGTGCGTCCGCCGGGAGCTGTGCGCCGCCCTGCCGGAGGGTCTGCCCTGCCCGGTGCTCCCCATCCGCCTGTGGCTGACCTATCCCTGGGCGGCCGGGCCGGAGCCGGACGCACCGTAAGCCCCCTATTCAGTAGTTTGCAAAATGCAATATGCAAGAAGGAGATGTCAGTATGGCAAAAGTGGAAATTGTGGCGGAGCGCTGCAAGAGCTGCGGCTACTGCGTGAAGTTCTGCCCCAAGCAGGTGCTGGAGATCGGCACAATCGTCAACTACAAGGGCTATGAGTACGTGGTGCCCGTGCGCCCGGAGGACTGCATCGGCTGCGCCATCTGCGGCCGCATGTGCCCGGACGGGGCCATCGAGATCTACAAGTAAGGGGAGGAAGGCAATATGTCACGCGTATTTATGAAGGGCTGCGAGGCCATCGCCGAGGCGTCCGTGCGGGCGGGCTGCCGGTTCTTTGCTGGCTATCCCATCACCCCGCAGAACGAGATTCCCGAGTATTTTTCCCGCCGGATGCCCGAGGTGGGCGGCGTGTTCGTCCAGGGCGAGTCGGAGGTGGCCTCGGTGAACATGGTGTACGGCGCCGCCTCCGCCGGCGTGCGGGCCATGACCTCCTCCTCCTCCCCCGGAATCGCCCTGAAGAGCGAGGGCATTTCCTACTGCGCCGCCGCCCGCATCCCCATGGTGTACGCCAACATCTCCCGGGGCGGCCCGGGCGTGGGCTCCATCCAGCCCGCCCAGATGGACTACTTCCAGGCCACCAAGGCCAGCGGCAACGGCGGCTTCCAGATGATGGTCTTCGCCCCCTCCACCGTCCAGGAGGCGGTGGACATGACCTACGCCGCCTTTGACTACGCCGACCGGGACCGCAACCCGGTGCTCATCCTGGCCGACGGCGTCATCGGCACCATGATGGAGCCGGTGGTGCTGCCCGAGATGAAGAGCGAGGAGGAGGTGGCCGCCCTCAAGGCGTCCAAGCAGGGCTGGGCCTGCGTGGGCCACAAGCTGGACTACGCCCACCGCGCCTGGATCCAGCCGGGCCACTGGCTGACCAGCGACATGCAGAAGGCCAACGAGGACGCCGCCGCCCTGTACGCCTCCTGGGAGAAGGACGTGCAGGTGGAGGAGTACCGGCTGGAGGACGCCGAGGTGGTGCTCACCGCCTACGGCATCTCCGCCCGCATCTGCAAGTCCGTGGTGGAGCTGCTCCGCGCCCAGGGCGTCAAGGCCGGCCTGATCCGCCCCATCACCGTCCACCCCTTCCCCTATGCCGCCTACGACCACATCGACTACAGCAAGGTGAAGGCCGTGCTGGACGTGGAGATGTCCATCCCCGCCCAGTTCGTGGACGACGTGGCGGTGGCTGTGAAGGACCGCTGCCCCATCGAGACGTGCCTGTGCTCCGGCGGCAACATCATGAGCCGCGACAAGGTCCTTGCCGCGGTCAAGAAGATCATGGAGGGCAAGTAAGATGGAAAAGATCTACGGAAGAACAAAAACCATCCAGGAGGACAAGGTCTCCGGCTTCTGCCCCGGCTGTATGCACTCCACCGTCATCAAGCTCATCGGCGAGGTGCTGGAGGAGATGGAGCTGGTGGACCGCGCCGCCTGCGTCCTGGGCATCGGCTGCTGCGGCCTGCACATGGACTATATCGCCTACGACAACACCACCGCGCCCCACGGCCGCGCCTGCGCCGTGGCCACCGGTATGAAGCGCTCCAACCCGGACAGTCTGGTCTTCACCTACCAGGGCGACGGCGACTTCGCCTCCATCGGCCTGGCCGAGTCCATTTCCGCCGCCAACCGCGGGGAGAACATCACCGTCATCTTCATCAACAACGGCATCTACGGCATGACCGGCGGCCAGATGGCCCCCACCACCCTGGTTGGCATGAAGGCCTCCACCGCCCCCCACGGCCGCGATCCCAAGGAGCACGGCTATCCCATGCACATGTGTGAGATTCTCAACCAGCTCACCGCCCCCGCCTACCTGGTTCGCACCAGCTGCAACACCCCCGCCAACGTCAACAAGACCAAGCAGGCCATTCACAAGGCCTTCCAGAACCAGCTGGACGGCAAGGGCTTCTCCATGGTGGAGATCGTCACCAGCTGCCCCACCAACTGGGGCCTGGATCCCATGAAGTCCCTGGAGTACATCGAAGAGAAGATGCTGCCCGAGTTCCCGCTGGGCGTCGTCCGCGACCGCTAAAGGAGGAGAGCGAACATGGAAACCAATCTCTGCGTGGCCGGCTTCGGCGGCCAGGGCGTCATGACCCTGGGCAAGTTCCTGGCGGACGCCACCTGTAATTCCACCGACAAGAACGTCACCTTCTTCCCCTCCTACGGCGCCGAGCAGCGCGGCGGCACCGCCAACTGCTTCGTGGTCATCTCCGACGAGGCCATCGGCGCCCCTCTGGGCGACGTGATGGACGATCTCATCGTCATGAACGGCCCCTCCCTCAAGAAGTTCATCGGCACCCTCAAGAGCGGCGGCACCCTGTTCATCAACAGCTCCATCGTCTCCGATGACATCGGCCGGGACGACGTGAAGCTGGTCAAGGCCCCCGTCACCGAGCTGGCCCTGGAGATGGGCAACGCCAAGGTGCTCAACGTCATCATGCTGGGCGTCTACGTGGGCTACACCGAGGTCATCGACCCCGCCATCGTCTGGCAGACCATCGAGCACAAGCTCTCCTCCAAGCCCAAGCTCCTGCCCCTCAACAAGCAGGCCTTTGAGAAGGGCCTGGAGCTGGGCCGCGCCCAGAAGCAGTAAGGAGGAATTCGGCATGGTATTTCACAATTTTGACGAGCTGATCGCCCACGTGAAGGGCCAGCCCAGCCGCGCCCGCATGGCCGTGGCCGCGGCGGGCGACGCCCACACCATCGAGGCCGTCCTGCGCGCCCGGGCCGAGGGGATTGTGACCCCCATCCTGGTGGGCGACAAGGCGGTGATCGACCAGGTGCTGGCGGAGCTGGGCGAGCACATCCCCGCGGAGGACATCCACGACGAGCCCGATCTGGCGGAGGCCGCCCGCAAGGCGGTGGCCCTGGTGCGGGCGGGTGAGGCCGACTTCCTGATGAAGGGCAAGCTGGACACCTCCGTGCTGCTCAAGGCCGTGGTGAATAAGGAGACCGGCCTGGGCAAGGGCGGCGTCATGAGCCACTTCACCGCCTTTGAAATCCCCACCTATCACAAGCTGCTGATGCCGGTGGACGGCGGCATGGTGACCTATCCCACCCTGGAGCAGAAGAAGGCCATCATCGAGAACACCGTGGGCGCCCTGCGGGCCATGGGCTACGACTGCCCCAAGGTGGGCGTGCTGGCCTGCGTGGAGAAGCTCAACCCCAAGATGCCCGAGACCGTGGAGGGCGACGCCCTGAAGCAGATGAACCAGCGGGGCGAGCTCACCGGCTGCGTGGTGGAGGGCCCCATCTCCTACGACTGCGCCGTCAGCCGCGAGATCGCCGCCTTCAAGGGCTTTGAAAGCCCCTGCGCCGGCGACTGCGACGTGCTGGTGGCCCCCAACATCCACGCCGGCAACATCATGGGCAAGATGCTCACCGTCACCTGCAAGGCCAAGATGGCCGGCTTCATCGTGGGCGCCCGGTGCCCCATCGTCATGACCAGCCGCGGCTCCTCCGCCGAGGAGAAGTACCTGTCCATCGTCATCTCCGCCGCGGCCGCCCGGAATCAGTAAGGAGGAACCCCAATGGAGCGACTTTTGATTCTCAACCCCGGCTCTACGTCCACCAAGCTGGCCGTCTTTGACGGGGAGGAGCCCCTGTTCGTGGAGTCCATCACCCACTCCGCCGAGGAGCTCGCCCCCTTCGACTGCGTGGCCGACCAGTATGAATTCCGCCGCGAGCTGGTGCTGGACTGCCTGAAGCGGCACAGCGTCCCGCTGGACTCCCTCACCGCCATCGTCTCCCGGGGCGGCCTGCTGACCCCCATCGAGGCGGGGGCCTACGAGGTCAACGACGACATGGTGTGGCAGCTCAAGAACAAGCCCCAGAACGAGCACGCCTCCAACGTGGGCGCGATGATCGCCCGTTCCATCAGCCTCCAGCTTGGCATCCCCGCCTATATCTACGATGGGGTCACGGTGGACGAGCTGCTGCCCATTAACAAGCTCACCGGCCTGCCCTCCATGCGCCGCAAGGGCATGGGCCACAACCTGAACACCCGCGCCGCGGCCCTGCGCTACGCCCGGGAGAACGGCAGGGACTACAAGGACATCACCGTCATCGTGGCCCACTTGGGCGGCGGCATCTCCGTCAACCTGCACCACAACGGGAAGATTGAGGACTTCATCAACGACGAGGAGGGTCCCTTCTCCCCTGAGCGGGCCGGCGGCCTGCCCATGTTCGACGTGATCAAGGAGTGCTTCAGCGGCCGGTACGACTACAAGGGCATGATGAAGCTGGTGAAGAACCAGGGCGGCCTGATGGCCCACCTGGGCACCACCGACAGCCGCGCGGTGGAGCAGATGATCCAGAGCGGCGACGCCCACGCCAAGCTGGTCTACGACGCCATGATCCTCAACATCGCCAAGAACATCGCCAAGTGCGCCCCCAACGTGTGCGGCAAGGTGGACGCCATCCTCCTCACCGGCGGCATCGCTTACTCCCAGTATGTCACCAGCGAGATTGAGAAGCGGGTCTCCTTCCTGGCCCCCGTGGTGCTCTACCCCGGCGAGGACGAGATGCGCTCCCTGGCCCTGGGCGGCCTGCGGGTGCTCCGCGGGCAGGAAACGGCCAAAATTTTTCATAAATCAGAGTCCGCTAACGGATAGAATGATTCGGACTGCTTCAATAGTGGAGCCGGATGCCGTACCATCGGTATCCGGCTCCATTTTTCTAAGAACGTCTCCTCCCATCTCTATCAGCCATCAGGCAGGGGACGCCGCGAAAGATCCGCTGGTTTTCAGCTTCCTTTCAGCTTCGTTCTGTATTATGATCAGAAGGACACGTGGGTCAAACGCAGGAGGGACAGCGTTGAAAATTCTGATTATAGAGGATGAACAGCTACTGGCCGACTCCATCGCCGAGGTGCTGCGGCGGAAGGGCTTTGAGGCGGAGGCCGTCTATGACGGGGAGACCGGGGCGGAATACGCGGAGCTGGGCGTCTACGACCTGCTGATTCTGGACGTGATGATGCCCGGCCTGGACGGCTACACCGTGGCCCGGCAGGTACGCGCCAGGCATCTGGGCACCCCCATTCTGATGCTCACCGCCCGCTCCGGCCTGGAGGACCGCATCACCGGTCTGAACGCGGGGGCCGACTACTACCTCACCAAGCCTTTTGACACCCGGGAGCTGCTGGCCTGCGTCAACGCCCTGCTGCGCCGGCAGGGCGCCCAGGTCAATCAGCTCACCCTGGGCAATACATCTCTGGATCTGTCCACCGCCGCCCTCTCCTGCGGGGCGGACAGCATCCGGCTGTCCGCCAGGGAGTTCGACATCATGCGGCTGCTCCTCCAGGCGGGCGAGCGCAATTTGTCCAAGGCGGCCCTGCTGGAGCGGGTATGGGGGTACGACTCCGACGCGGTGGAAAACCATGTGGAGGTCTACGTCTGCTTTCTGCGGAAAAAGCTCGCCAGCATCGGCTCCAACATCCGCATCGAGTCCATCCGCCGGCTGGGCTACCACCTGGAGGTGAGCGGCGATGATTAAGCGGCTGCGCCTGAAGTTCATTGTCATCAACATGGGCATCGCCACCATCCTGCTCAGCGCCATGCTGGGCCTGGTGTTCTACTTCACCAGCGCCAATCTGGAGACCGAGAGCATCCGTATGATGGAGCGCATCGCCAGCCAGCCCTTTCAAATGGACGCTCCGGGCGAGCTGGGGGAGGACGTGCGCCTGCCCTTCTTCACGCTGCAGCTCGGCCCCCACGGCGAGCTGCTGGACGCCAGCGGTGGCTACTACGACCTGTCCGACGACGCCTTTCTGGGCGGCCTGGCCCAGGCCGCCGCGGCCTCCCCCCGCCGCCTGGGGGTGCTGGAGGAGTATAACCTGCGCTATTACCGCTCCGACGCACCCATGAGCCGCTTCCTGGTGTTCGCGGACATCTCCAGTGAGCGGGCCACGCTGGACGGACTGCGCAGAACCTGCCTCCTGATCGGCGGCCTGAGCTTCCTGGCCTTCCTATGGGTCAGCGTTTTGCTCTCCAAGTGGGCGGTGCGCCCGGTGGAGCGGGCCTGGCAGCAGCAGCGGCAGTTCGTCGCGGCCGCCTCCCACGAGCTGAAAACCCCGCTGACCGTCATCATGACCAACGCGGAGCTGCTCCAGGACGAGACGGACGAGGCCAGGCGGAGCACTTTTTCCAGCAGCATCCTCACCATGTCCCGGCAGATGCGCGCCCTCATCGAGCAGATGCTGGAGCTGGCCCGCACGGACAGCGCCGAATCCCACCTTGTGCTCCGGCCGGTGGATCTCAGCGGTCTGACTGCCCGGAGCCTCCTGCCCTTTGAGCCGCTGTTCTTTGAGCAGGGCCTCACCCTGACCTCCCAGGTGGACGAGGGGATCACCGTCAGCGGCGATGAGGAAGCGCTGCGGCGGGTGCTGGAAATTTTGCTGGACAACGCACAAAAGTACTCCAGCCCCGGCGGCGAGACCCAGGTAACTCTCCACCGGAGGGGGCGGAATCACTGTGCGCTGACGGTGGCCAACCAGGGGGAACCGATCCCGCCGGAGGCCCGCCGCCAGATCTTCCAGCGCTTTTACCGCGCTGATCCGGCCCGGAGCCGGAATGGCAGCTTCGGCCTGGGGCTGTCCATTGCCGAGGGCATTGTGGCCCAGCACCACGGAACCATTGACGTAACGTGTGCCGGAGGCTTTAACCGCTTCTGGGCGGAGCTGCCCTGCCGGCAGGAGTAGCGGCGCCGGAGTAAGCGCGTCTGGAAATCAGAGAATGAAATCAGAGATACAGGAGGCATGTGTATGAAATTTGCATTTTTGATCCTGGGGGACTTCTGCCCGGAGACCGACCGGGCGGCCATACACGGCGGAGCGGCGCAGATGCGCGGCGTCTCCACCCTGGAGGGCGCCTGTGCGGCCGCGCAGGAGCTGCTGGAGCAGGGCGTCGGCTGCATCGAGCTGTGCGGCGCCTTCGGCCCGGACGGCGCGCGGAGGATCATCGAGGCCACCGGAAACCGGATCCCGGTGGGATATGTCACCCACCTGCCGGAGCAGGAGGCCGTCTATCGCGCCGCTTTCCCCAATGACTGACCGGAGCGGCGCTCCGAACGACCGCGCGAGGGTGCGGCCCTGCTGGGCCGCCCCCCCGCC
>NZ_CAXSQB010000026.1:0-44660 GCF_964239415.1 Clostridium sp. ATCC BAA-442
GGCCCGTTGGTCAAGCGGCTAAGACGGCGGCCTCTCACGCCGCAAACGTGGGTTCGATTCCCGCACGGGTCACCATCATTTTTCTCTTGACAAAGAGGAAGAAAATGAATATAATGACTTATCGTTGAGAAGAACGGTAAGGAGAAGAAAGTTGTTAGAGTTTCTTTTGCTTACTTTTCTTTTCAAAGGAAAGTAAGTTGGTGTTGATTGCGGTGAGGGTCCACCCGTTCCCATCCCGAACACGGAAGTTAAGCTCACCTGCGCCGAAAATACTTGTCTGGAGACGGACCGGGAAGATAGGTAACGCCGACACAAAAGAAGGGTCTGGCCTGACCAGGCCGGACCCTTTCATATTCCTCCTTAGCTCAGTCGGTAGAGCATGCGGCTGTTAACCGCAGGGTCGTTGGTTCGAGTCCAACAGGGGGAGCCAGAATGTGGCTTGCCGCCACAGTTGCTGTGACGGCAAGCCTACTTTTTAAACGCTGTGGAACGGTATGGGCCTTTAGCTCAGTTGGTTAGAGCAGCCGGCTCATAACCGGTCGGTCCACGGTTCGAGCCCGTGAAGGCCCACCATTTAGGGGTATAGCTCAGCTGGTAGAGCATCGGTCTCCAAAACCGAGTGCCGAGGGTTCGAATCCTTCTGCCCCTGCCATGACAAATTACAGCGACCGCTGTCTTTTGATAGAAAGATGGCGCGGTAGTTCAGTTGGTTAGAACGCCGGCCTGTCACGCCGGAGGTCGAGGGTTCAAGTCCCTTCCGCGTCGCCATTTGCTGCTGTAGCTCAGTAGGTAGAGCACATCCTTGGTAAGGATGAGGTCTCCGGTTCAAATCCGGATAGCAGCTCCAAAAACCCCCGAAAACCTTGGTTTTTGGGGGTTTTTTGTTGCAAAAAGTTGTTTTACGGTGCGGGTCAAAAATCCTGACCCACACCGTGACACACACGCCGAAACGGCCGGAAAGGACAAAAGAGCACCGGACGGGAAGATCTGTCTTCCCGTCCGGTTTTTGCGGCTACTCAAACGGTTATATAACCTGTCCCAGGACGCTGCCCATAGTCTGGGCGGCCTCGTCCTGCTTCTGCCGCGTGGCGTGGGTGTAGGTGCGCAGGGTGAACCCGGCATCGTAGTGCCCCGGCATGGAGGACACGGTTTTGACGTCCACGCCGTTCTGGAGGGCTGTGGTGGCGAAGGTGTGACGGAGATCATGGAACCTGATATGCTCCAGTCCGGCGTCCTTCAGGATCTTCTTATGTAGGTTGACTACCGAGTCCGGGTGGTACATCTCGCTGGTGAGGGGAGAGGGGAACAGATACGGGCTGTCCGGGTGCTTCTCGTGCTCCTGAATCAGCAGCTCCACTGCCGCTTGGGGGATGGACACCAGCCGGACAGAGTTCTCCGTCTTGGGCCGGGTCAGTTCCAGGGAATCCTCTGGGTTGCGAACGTACTGCCTGCTCACCGAGATGGTTCTGCCTTGGGTGTCTACATCCACCCACCGCAGGGCTACCAGTTCCCCCTTCCGTAGGCCGCTGGCCAATTCCAGATAGAACATGGGCATGAGCCCTCGCGCTTGGGCGGCCTCCAGGTAGGCGTGGATGTGCTCCGGCGGCAGGATCTTCATGTCCAGTTTCCGGGGCTTGGGCACAATACAGTCCTCGCTGGGGTTTCGGGGGATCAGCCGCCCCTTCACAGCCCTGTCCAGGGCACAGTGGAGCATCAGGTGGACACCGCGGACGGTGGTGGTGCTCAGCCCCTTGTCCTGGTTCTTTCCGATGTGTATTCTGCCGCTCTCCAATAACTCTTTGTAGAGTTTCTGCAGGTGCCGGGTGGTCAGTTTATTCAGCTTAATGCTCCCGATGCGGGGGATGGTATAGTGCTCAATGATCAACTCGTAGCGGTTGGCCGTGGCTGTCCGCACGTTGGGTTTGGCGTAAAGCTCATGCCAGGTTCGCAGCCAGGTGGCCACGGTGTAGTCCCCAGAGCGGGTTATGTCAACACCCTTGATCTCCTCCAATGCCTCCTTGAGTTTTTCTTTGACCTCCGCCTGGGTTTTGCCCAACACATTCCGGATGATCCGCTTCCCAGCCTTGGCATCGTACCCGGCGGTATACCGCCCCTCTCACCGCCCATCTTTGCGCTTTCGGATGTTACCCTCGCCGTTGGCCCGTTTCTTTGTCATGATGATCGCCTCCTTTGCAGCAACACAACATACCACACCTTCCTGTGGATAGCCATACCAAGCGGCCAGAGTTATCAAACTGTTATCAATTTGCCCGGGGGCTCAGCTTTGACAAGGGCGGCCTCAATAAAATTTTATAGCGGCGCAGAATTTGAGGGGCCTCCTATAGGAAGAACTCCAGTCTCCGCACCGGATTTTGGTGCGGAGACTGGAACCTCTGTCAACCCATCTGTTGCCCTTGTTCGTGGTCGGCGGCCTTGTGGCCCAGGGCGATTTTCTTCCTCTGCTCTCTGGCCAGAGCCTTCCGGTCGCGGTGTTGACGGCGCACGGTGGCGTCTATGACTTCCTCCCCAGTGTTGCCCTCCAGCCTGGCCAGCAGGCGGAGGACGTCCTCGGTCACATCAGAAGCCTGCAGATCAGAATGCTGATCACCAGGGCCGCCGCCGCGGAACTCAGGATGGTGCGGGCCGCCCATCTCTGGAAGGTTTTCATCAGCTCGTAGCCATCCCCTCGGAACTCCCTGGCCTGCTCGGAGAGCTGCCTCATAAATTCTTCGTGCCAATTTCCATCCTGTTTCTGTTGTTCTCTCATTTCCAAGAGCGTCCAGTGTAGCTCCTGGCAGATCCCCTGATGGGTCTTGTCGGCCTGCTCCAGCCAATCTACCAGCTGCTGGCCTGTGGCCAGCGGCTCCAAGTCCTCTCTGGTGGCCAAGGTGTCCATACTGGCCCGGATCGTCTCCTGGAGCGCCAGGGTTTTCCGCAGGACGTCCTCCAGCCGCTCCACCGTCTGAGGAGGCATGGTGTAGAGGACGTGGGGCTGCTGATCCATCAAGGTGGGTGGCCCGGCCGTCATCCTCTGCCTCTGCTTCAATAGATAATAGATCCAGTGCGCTGTTGCGCTGCATGCTGCCGGATTCGGAATTCATGTTCCATCTTCTCCTTCCTGAATTCTTCCTCGTGCAGCCAGTCATCCCGGCATCTCATCCCGGTGGGGGTGGTATAGGTAATGTTCTTGCGGCCTTCCTCCCAGTGCACCCGGTAGCCCCGACGCTCCATCTCCCGGATGAATTCCTCCCGGCTGCCGGCCAGCTCCATGACCGCCTCCACGGTGGTAATGAGCCGGAACTTCCAGCTCTCTCCCCGCACTGCGGCCCGATATTCCCTGGTGCGGAGCCCCTTGGTGCGCCGGTTCTGCTGATACGGCTTGAGGGTGGACAGGCCATGCTCCAGACAGAGCTGGTCGCTGACCGCCCGCATCTGCTCCAGAGTTTTGGGCGTGAAGTGGAGTTTCTTTCCGGTGTCCGGGTGGACGGAGTTGACCACGAAGTGGGAGTGGGAGTGTTCCGCATCCACGTGGGTGGCCACCAGAACCTCGCAGCCGGGGAAGAATAACTCCGCCAGCTCCAGGGCGATCTGGTGGGCTTGTGCCGGAGTCACGTTTTCCTGCGGAGAGAAAGACTGGACGTAGTGGTAGAAGAACGTGCCGCTGGCCTTGCCGTACAGATTCTTGGTGGCCATGAGGCTCTGCTGCGCCACCTCCGCCCCGCAGTTGACGCCGGAAAGATACTTCCGCCCATCCAGATCCACCGCCTTTTTCTCCTGAGAGACGTAGCGGAGCACCCGGCCCATGGCACCGGCGGTCTGCTTATGTTCCCGGATGAGGCTGCACGTCGCCACAGGAGATCACCCCGTATTTCTCTGCCAGCAGGCGGTTCACCGCCTCGTAGGTCTTGGTCAATGCCGCAGTGAGCTCTTGCAGGTACACCGTCTGCACCCGGCCGCTGTGGGCCAGCATCGTCAACTGGTTCCGGCCCCAGCCCCGCAGCTCCGCCAGGACGGGCCTGAGCTCCTCCACCACGCAGATGGGTTCCTCCAGTGCGGCCCGGAGCAGGTATGCCTGCTGGCTCAGCCCGGATCTGCTCACCTTCGTGTTAATTTGCTGCCGTTCCGCTTTGGTCACCCGGAAGGCCACTACCTGGCTTCTTGTCCTCTCTGCCATGAAGCTCACCTCCGTAAAAAGATCTGGTATGGCGTGTCCCCATCGCTGGGAAGCACACCATACCAGATCTTTTCGTGGATAGCCAGTGGGACCGGCCACTGTTATCAGATTGTTATCAATTAGCCCCGTGGGGCGGCTCCCGGCGGGAAAGTGGGTGCGGGCTTCTGCCCGCAAAAATGCGTTTGGCGGCCGCTCGCGGCAAGCCAAATGCTCTGCTTGCCCCACCCAAGGGCGGGTAAATCCTCGTTCCCCGACCACCCCTCAAAAGGCGCAAAAGGGGTGGGAGCCTACCCCTCTCCTGATCGAGGCACACAGGGCTTACAGCGGGGCACCGTGGCCATTCCCCGTGTGCTCCTGGATCCAGCGGATGAACTGCTCCTTTGGCACGACCATCCGGCTGCCCACCTTCAGCACCGGGAAGCCCGGCTCGTGCATCAGCTCATATCCGCTGGATGGGGACACGCCCAGCACCTGTGCCACCAGCTTCGCGTTGAGGAACAGCGGCAGTTCGTCATAGCTCTTGTACTCTGATGTGATCACTGTGCAGGCACCTCCTTCTTAGAGGGCAGCACCGCCGCGTGTACCCGCTGGTTTTGCAGTTCCAGATCTTCCATCTGAGTTCGGTAGCAGGCATCGACCACCTCGTGGAACGGACAGATGGTGTATATCAGATGTCCGTTCATGGGCCGCCCGTCTTTTGCACGCATGGTGGTGTACGCTGTCGTGATGAGTCCCCGTCCCTCCAGCATCACCACATACTTGCGCACCGTGTTCTCACTCATGCCCACTGCTTTCCCGATGTTCCGGTAGCTGGGCCAGCACTGATGGGTCTTCCGATTCTCCAAATACTTCAGATAGCAGTAGACCGCCAGCGCCCCATGCGCCAGCCCCAGCAGAAAAATTTCATTGGGGAGTGAGAAGAAGTGTGTGAGTTTCGCCTGTTTGTTCCATTCCTGGAAACGCAATGTTTACCTGTTCCCTTTCCCGGCGGAGTAGGCACTCCGCCGCAGCTGTTGTGGATACTTCTCTTTGCCGCCGGCCATATGGAAAACCCGTGGTTGACTTTTTCCTCTTTGCGATATAGACTAGCTAAAATAGGACAATTTTAATTGGACTAAGCGCAGTATAACAGACTTTACATCCACTGTCAAGTCTAATTGATAATTGTATATAACAATCAGTCTATCTGAGGTGACCTACCATGCCGGACTATGTATTCAAGACCTATCTTGCTGACGGCAGAGAATATTTTCTCTATGGAGAGACGGAAGATAGCCGTGCACAGTACACAAAAAAAGACTTTCCGTTCCCGGAAAGCCTGCTGCGGTTGCTGTATCTGGACATCTGGGCCTATGACGGACAGATCAAGCAGTTTGACAAACTGCTGATGGAACTGTACCGTACCAGGGAGGAGAACTGTGCCCGGCAACTCCTTCCACTGCTGGACGAGCTGGCGGAGAGCCATATTTACTTCCAACTGCTCCGGCTGGAGTGGCGGGCGCGGCTCCGGGAGGCGCAGAGGCGGAACTACGAGAATATCCTTGATCTGCTGCCACACAAGGAGATTACCCACGTCCCTAGCAGCATCTACGCCATACAGAACCAGGTGCTGGGCCTGATCCAGAAGGCGCTGGATATAGACGGGCGCAAGGGCTCTCTGGAGCAGAAGTTGGAGGACTATTACGCCCGGGAGAAGCGGGAACCGCTGAAGGTATTCCACTTCCGCCCCCAGCTTGTGGACTTTAAGCGGGTGGAGGGCCATGGCTTTACGGAAGTTTTGCACCCCAGGAGCATCTATGACCTCATCGACTTCAGCGTACGGAAATGTATCAAGCAGGAAATCGAAATGCGGGTGTGCAAGAACTGTGGCCGCTGGTTCGCCCTCACTGGGAGGACGAATGCCGAGTACTGTGAAGTGACCCGGGACAGCAAAGGCCGCACCTGCAAGGAGATCGGCGCCATTGCCCTCTGGAACAAAAACAAGAGTGAGGATGAGATCTTCAAGATCTACCGCAGGGAGTACAAAAAACGCTTTGCCTGGATCAAGGCAAAGCGGATCGACCCGGCGGTGTTTTACGAGTGGAGCGCCAGGGCTCGGGAGAAGAAGGACGCCTGTGAGCGGGGCGAGCTGACCCTGGAGGAGTTCCAGGCGTGGCTGAAACAATCTTGAGAAGGAAGGAGCCTGGACTGGCCAATGGTGGCCGGCCCAGGCTCTATTGATTTAATACGGTGCAGATTTGCAGAAGGATCAGGTTCTCAAAGCAGAGCTACAGGATGTGTATGGGGAAATATAGAGCGATCTGGTGACGACATAAAAGTAAATATCTATATGTTTAATAAGTTAGAACAAGAAATTCATTAGCATAATATGTTGGAAAGTGCTACAATCATAAACGTAGAAAGAAGCATGGCAAGTGTAAGACTTCCAACAACCAAGATGGAAAATCTTCAAAGGAGGAACAGACGATGAGCGAGGTAAGATATCTGGATTGGGGCAAGTGCGACTGGTTTAACCCGAAGCCCACCGTGAAGCGCAAGGTCTACCAGGGCAGTAGCCACTACACCATCAGTATGGGCGTCATCCAGCCGGGCCATGTACCGGGGCCCCACAAGCACGACTACGAGCAGACTGTGGCGATTCTGAAGGGGAAGTGCGACTTCCATGTGGACGACGAGGTATATACCTTCGACGCGGATCTGGACAAAGACGGCGGGCTGTGCTTCATGACCATCCCCGCAGGCGCCATGCACTGGATCGAGAACCCCTATGACAGGCCCGTTTATAACATGGATATTTTCTTCCCTAAGCGCACCGCGGATCGGGAAGAGAGCAAAGAGGTCCGCTAAAGAACGGGAAGATCCATACCGGAGCATAATTCCCAACCTCCCCACTTCTGATGACAAAACCACCGGCCTACAGGCCGGTGGTTTTGTCATCTCCACTTGGAAATGGAGTTATTCATACCGCCATGGATGGGTGGGGAGAAGCCGGTAAAACAGGTCGATAAACTGGTCGACAGATTCGGAATGCATACCGGCAGGACGCCGCTTTTTCAGCAGATAACAGATGCGCTGAGGTGTGGCAATTTCAAACTGGTGGATCTCCACAAGACCATGGGAGGACAAGTAGCCTGCTACAGAGGCCGGGCAGACGGCCCAGTGGAGGGGGTCTGTCAGAAAAGTGGTCAGCAGGGCTGTGGAGTCCACCTGTACATAAGGGGCTTCCGACTCGGGCCACCACTCGTGATTCCAGGCCAGGATATCCGGATTCCAACGAAAGAGAACCTGGTTCTGTTTATCCAGATCACGGGGGTGGATGGGCCCCGACGGGTAGGCGCTCCCGGCGATGGAGATCATGTACAGCGGCTCCCGGAAAACAGGCAGAGCGTCGATCTCGTAATGGATCGGGTTGAAGGCAAAACCGATGTCCATATATCCGGCGGTAAGCCGGGAGTAGATCTCTTGGGAGTGATAAGACACAAACTCAATATTCATACGTGGGTTTTCCACCTTAATACGGCGGAAAATATCACGGAGCAGATATTGATTGATGCTGTCCATACTGCCGATGACGATTTTCCCGGAAGCAGAAGCGGCAAGGGACTGGTGAATGGATCGGTCCAGTTCTAGCCACTGGTTGGCCAGTGGGATGAAATTCTTTCCGCTCTCCGTTAAGGACAAGTGCTTGAAGCCCCGCTGCCGATAGAACAGCTTGGTTTTCAGCTCAGCCTCCAGCACCTGGAGCCGATGGCTCACCGTAGACTGAGAGACAAAAAGGGAATCTGCGGCGTCTGAGACGGACTGCAGCCGCACGACGGCCAGAAAACTCTCGATAGCTTCTCGGGTCAGGGCCATATGCTAACTCACTCCTCTGGCTAATAAAATATCGAAGATATAGATAAGTTATCACAAAATTATTCATTTGTAAAGAAAATAATAGAATGTTAAACTTTGAACATACCAGAAAAGATGTCAGAATACACAAGAGATTGTCATTTCATTTTAAAAAATTGTATGTATCTGGGTTGGAGATGTAAAATCAAGGAGGGAACTATGGAGTCAGTTGTAATTGTAGATGCTTGCAGAACCGCGGTGGGGAAATATGGCGGTACGCTGAAGCCTCTGACGGCGGCGGATCTGGCTGTAGCGGTCATGAAGGCCAGCGTGGAGCGCTCCGGCATATCCCCAGATGAGATCGATGAGGTGGACTTCGGCCAATGCCGCCAGACCTCGGACTTCTCCAATCTGGCCCGCTATGCGGCGCTGAAAGCCGGGATCCCGGAGGAAGTGCCTGGGAACACCGTTATGTGCGCCTGTGCATCCGGCATGCTGGCTGTGCGGGATGGGATGTACTCCATCCTGCTGGGGGGGAACAAAGTTGTCCTGGCCGGAGGCGCGGAGAGCATGACCAACGCCCACTTTTATCTCTCCACCGCCCGGTGGGGCGTTGGCACAGGGAATGCCGAGCTGAAGGATTCGCTGACGGAGGCGCAGTTCTGCTCTCAGCCGGCAGATCTCTATGGCCGATTCAACATGGGGATCACGGCGGAAAATGTGGCGGAGAAATATCATATCAGCCGGGAGAATCAGGATCGGTTCGCACTGGCCTCCCAGCAGAAGGCGGCGGATGCCATCCGGGAGGGGCGTTTCCGGGATGAGATCATTCCCCTGACCGTGCCGCAGGGGCGGAAAAAGCCGCCGGTTGTATTCGATACGGATGAGTTTCCCCGGGAGACCAGCATGGAACAGTTGGCCGGACTGAAGCCCGCCTTCTGGGATGGGGGCACGGTGACGGCGGGCAATTCCTCCGGCCGGAACGATGGAGCCTCGGCCCTGATGCTGGCCAGTGAGAGCTATGCCAGACACCGGGGGCTGCCGGTCCTTGCCCGGATCCGGGGGATCGCAGAAGCGGGTGTGGACCCCAGATACATGGGCATGGGCCCGGTCTTTGCGGTAGAGAAGGTCATGGAACAGACGGGGCTCTCTCTGGCGGACATGGAGCTCATCGAGCTGAATGAGGCGTTTGCCGCCCAGTCCGTGGCCTGCATCCGGGAGATGGGCCTGGAGAACCGGATGGATCGGATCAATGTCAACGGCGGCGCCATTTCCCTGGGTCACCCCATCGGTTCCTCCGGCAGCAGGATCATGGCGACTCTGCTCCACGAGATGCGCAGGCGGGGCATGCGCCTGGGACTGGCTACGCTTTGCGTGGCCGGCGGCATGGGAATGGCCGCGGTTTTGGAGACCGTCTGAGAAGACGGGTCAAGATAGTGATGGGAGGTATCTGGAAATGAGTTTTGACATGAAGAACGTAGTGGATATCCATGTACATGCGGGGCCCTCGGTAGCCAAGCGGCGGGTAGACGCGGGCGACATGCTGCTGGATGCGCAGAAGATAGGTTACCGGGGCTTTGTCTCCAAGGATCACTATTTCCCCACCATTATGGGCACCGATATGGTCACCAAATTCCTGGGCAACGGGAGCTGCGAGGCATTCGGATGTATCGTGCTGAACAACGCGGTGGGCGGCATCAACATCTATGCGGTAGATGCAGCTTGTGCGATGGGGGCTAAGATCGTATTCATGCCCACCATCTCCGCTCTGAATCACATCAACCACCACACCAAGAAGAAATTTGTAGGCGCCGGCGAACTGAAGATCCAGGAGAAGCCGATTTACTACCTGGATGAGCAGGGCGAATTGAAGCCGGAGGTAGTCCAGGTCCTGGAGTTCCTGGCTCAGAACTATCCGGAGGTCACGCTGGGTACCGGCCACGGCACCGTGGCGGAGATCAACAAACTCATTGATAAGGCGGTGGAGCTGGGCCTGCAGAAGATCCTGGTGAACCATCCCTTCTTCAACATTGACGCCACCATCGACGACATGGTTCGCTGGGCCGACCAGGGGGCGATGATCGAGCTCAACGCCGTGGTATTTGACGACGTAGTCCCCGCTTCCCACCACCTCCCCTTCGACATCGCCAAGGAGGTATACAACCGGGTGGGCTACCAGCGCATCGTGGTGGACTCTGACATGGGCCAGGCGTCCAACGTGCCCCTCACTGAGGGCCTGCAGAAGTTTGCCGGACTGCTGATGGAGAAGTGCGGCGCCACAGAGGAGCAGCTGAAGGTCATGATGCACGACAACCCGGCCTGGCTGATCGGCATTGACCAGGCCAAGAATGGACAGACAGGAGGAGATCACAATGGGTGAGACGTTGAAGCAGCGGCTGAAAAACCACGAGACGGTATTTGGCACTTTCTATAAACTCAACAGCCCCATTGCCACAGAGATGCTGGGCTGGGCCGGGATGGACTTCATCGTCATCGACTGTGAGCACGGCGCCATCAGCAGCGAAAGCGTGGAGAACATCGTGCGCTGCGCCGACAGCACCGGCATGTCCACGGTGGTGCGGGTGGCCTCTGATGCAGAGGAACACATTCTCCACGCCCTGGACTCCGGCGCGGAGGGCGTACAGATCCCCGATCTCAAAACTGTGGAGCAGTTCAAGCGCAGCGCAGCGGCCTGCAAATACTATCCTTTGGGCACCCGGGGCCTTTCCCGGGGCACACGGAGCAGCCGCTTCGGCTTCTGGAACGAGGCCGAACAGCCCTATGTGGAGGCGGCCAATGAGCGCAGCCTGGTGGTGGTACACATTGAAAACAAGGAGATGGCGGAAAAGATTGATGAGATTTGCCAGATCCCCGATATTGACGTGGTGTTTGTGGGTCCGGCTGACATGAGTCAGTCTCTGGGTATCCCAGGCAAGTCCAAGGATCCCCGGATTGTGGAGGTCGCCTGCAAGGTTCTTGAGGCTGCGGAGAAATACGGCAAGGCCGGCGGCATCAACGTGACCAATCCCCAGGACCTGGAGATGTACATCCAGCACGGGGCCAGATATATCATGTACAGTTCAGATACCGGTATTTTCGCCAAAGCACTGAAATCCACGGTGGCCCAGTTTGCACCGTATCAATCTGAGAAGAAGTAAGGGATATGCAGATGATGAAAAAATATAAGGGTTCGGTGGCAGAGGCCCTGAAGGTCGTGAAGGACGGCGATGTGATCCTGGTGGGCGGCTTTGGCCTGATTGGCTCTCCGCTGACACTCATCGAGGGGCTCACACAGACGGATGTGAAGGATCTGACCATTGTGAGCAACAACTTGGGGGAGTCCGGGAAGGGCCTGGGTAAGCTCCTGAACCAGGAGAAGATCGGCAGGGGTATCGGCTCCTACTTCACCAGCAACCGGGATGTGGGCGAGGCCTACAAGCGGGGGGAACTGGAGCTGGAGCTGGTTCCCCAGGGCACGCTGGCGGAGCGGCTCCGGGCCGGTGGTGCAGGGATACCTGCGTTCTACACCTCCACCAGCAGCGGCACCAAGCTGGCGGAGAATAAGGAGAGCAGGTCTTTCGACGGCCGGGAGTATGTGCTTGAGCGCGGGCTGCGTGGGAATGTGGCGCTGATCCGGGCATATAAAGCTGATGCCCTGGGGAATCTGGTCTACTACAAGACGGCCAGGAACTTCAACCCCGTAATGGCCACGGCGGCAGACTATGTGATCGCCGAGGTGGATGAGATCGTGGAGGCGGGGGAACTGGATCCGGAGAGTATTGTGACCCCGCACCTATATGTGGATGCCGTGGTGAAGGCGGGCATCGTACTGACGAAGGAGGGCATTGTAGACCGTGGATAAGCAGGAAATGCAGGAGATGATCGCCAAGCGGGCGGCGCAGGAGCTGAAGGGCCCGCTGGTAGCCAACCTGGGCATCGGGATCCCCAACCTGATCCCCAAGTACATTCATGACGATCAGGTGTACATGCACACGGAGAACGGGATGCTGGGCATCGGCCCTGCAGATCCGGTGAATTGGGATCCCAACCTGGTAAACTCCGGAAAGAAGCCGGTGTCGGAAACGCCTGGCTCCTCCTACTTCAACAGTGCGGAATCCTTCGCTATGATCCGCGGCGGCCATGTGGGGGCGGCGGTCCTGGGCGTGCTCCAGGTGGATCAGACCGGACGCATCGCCAACTGGTCTGTGCCGGGCCAGGACATCATGGGCGTAGGAGGCGCTATGGACCTGCTGGAGGGTGCCGGGCGGATCATCTGTACCATGACCCACACCACCAAGACGGGGGAGGCCAAGATCCTGAAGGAGTGCACATACCCCTTGACGTCCAAACGCCGGGTGGATATGGTGATTACGGAGCTGGCGGTGTTCCGCTTTGAGGATGGCAAAATGTATCTTATTGAGCTGATGCCGGGGGCTACGCTGGAGGAGGTCCAAGCCAAAACGGAGGGCGAGTTCACCGCCGCCCTGGCGTGACGCCGGCCGGATGGAGCTGATGCATCCAAATCGTAGGGCTCAGATCAAAAACTGCGCTGGGGGAATGTAACATGAGTCAAGCACAGAGCCATAAATACGACGCACTTTTTCAACCGTTCCAGGTGGGTAAACTGACCATCCCGACGCGCCTGGTCCTGTGTGCCATGGGCGGCACCGCCCTGATCAGCGACGGGAAGTTCAATGAGACCGGAAAGCAATTCTTCCTGCGCTGCGCCAAGGGCGGCGCGGGGCTGGTCATCCCGGGGCTCTCCATCCTGGCGGACAAGTGGGGCAGGCCCGGCTGGCTGGATGAGGACAAGGACGCCTTCCACGGCCCTCTGAAGGATTTCATGGCCCAGTTCCACGAGGAGACCGACTCCAAGCTGGTGATGCAGCTGGGCGCGGGTATGGGGCGGGGCCTGCGGGCCAATTGCGGCCTGCCCCTTCCATATTTCAACTACGAGCGGGCGATGATCGCACCCAGCGAGCTGCCCAACGTGTTTAAGCCCGAGCTGAAGCACCGGGCCATGACCAAGGACGAGATCCATAAGCTGGTGGATGTGATGATCAACAGCGCGGTGCTGGCCAAGGAGGCCGGGTGCGACGGCGTGGAGATCCACGCCATCCACGAGGGCTATCTGCTGGATCAGTTTGCCATCGCCAATTACAACCACCGCACAGACGAGTACGGCGGGAGCCTGGACAACCGGCTGCGCATCTCCATTGAGATGGTCCGCGGCATCAAGGAGGCCTGCGGCGAGGATTTCCCCGTGCTCATGCGTTATAGCGTGGCCAGCAAGACGGCGGGCTTCAATCAGAGCGTGCTCCCCGGCGAGGATTATACCGAGTGGGGCCGCAGCCTGGAGGAGAGCCTCTCCGTGGTGCGGCGGCGGGAGGCCGCCGGGGTGGACGCCTTGGACACCGACAACGGCACCTATGACTCCTGGCACTGGTGCCACCCCCCCACGTATATGCCCGATGCCTGCAACCTGCCTGAGTCGGCCTACATCCGCAACTTCTGCAAGATCCCTGTGATGGTCTCCGGCAAGATGGGCAACCCGGACGTGGCCCTGCAGGCGGTGGTCAGCGGCGCGGTGGATGCCGTAGCCATGGCCCGGCCCTTCCTGGCGGACAACGACTGGGCCGCCAAGGTGCGGGAGGGCCGCGTGGAGGATATCCGCCCCTGCATCGGCTGCCACAACGGCTGCTTTGGCCGGTTGACCAACGGGAAAAATGTATCCTGTGCGCTGAATCCCGAATGCCTCCAGGAGGGCAAATACTTCATCCAGCCTGCGGAGAGGAAAAAGAACGTCCTGGTGGTGGGCGGCGGCATCGGCGGTATGGAGGCCGCCCGGCTGTGTGCCCTGCGCGGCCTGCCGGTGGAGCTGTATGAAAAGACCGGGGGTCTGGGCGGGGCTTTTGTCCCCGCCGCCTCCATGGACTTCAAGGAGGACGACCGCAAGCTCCTGAAGTGGTATGAGAAGCAGCTGCGGGATTTGAACATCCCGGTTCATCTGAACACCGAGGTGACGGAGGAACTGCTCCGGGAGAAGCGCCCGGACGTGGTGATCGTGGCCAGCGGCGCGGTGAACAAGACGCTGCCCATCCCGGGCACCGACGGCGCCAATGTGATGGACGCCAAGGACAACCTGGTAGGTGATCAGCGGCCCTGTAAACACACTGTGGTCATCGGCGGAGGCCTGACCGGTTGTGAGGTGGCCTATTCCATCGCCAAGCAGGGCGGGCAGGTCTCCGTAGTGGAAGCCCAGGAGGACATCATGAATGTACTTGGGCTGTGCAAGGTGAACTCTGATATGCTGAGGGACCTGCTGAAATTCCACCAAGTGAAGGTGTATACCGGCGCTGCCGCCAGGGCTATCCGGCCAGACGGTGTGGATATCACCGTGGACGGTAAGGAGGTTGCGCTCCCTGCAGAGCAGGTGATCCTGTCCATCGGGTACAAACCTGCCCCGTTGGAGGCAGCCCTGCCGGAGGCCGAGACCTACTTTGTGGGGGACTGCACCACTGTGGGTAACCTGCTGCATGTGATCTGGGGCGCCTATGAGACGGTTCAGAAGCTATGACAGAGGAGGGATAGAAGAAATGAGCCAAATGATTGACAAGGAGAGCCTGAAGCATGCCATTAAGGCTGTCTGGATCCGCTCGTTGACCGAAATCCAGCCGGACATCCTGGAGGGCCTCCAGAATGCCCGGGATACAGAGCGGAATGAGCGGGCCAGGCAGTACCTGGACATCATCATCGAAAACGCACAGATCGCTACCCGCAACGGCACTGTGATCTGCCAGGATACCGGCGTCCCCACCTTCTACATCCGTACATCCCTGGGCTTCCCCTATCAGGATAGCTTCAGGGACGCCTTTGATGAGGCCCTGCGGGAGATGACGCTGAAGGAATTTCCCATGCGCTCCATGGTGGTAGATCCCCTGACCCGGGAGGAGCGGGGCGACAATACCGGGGAAAACATGCCTATCCTGCACTTTGAGCTGGAGCCCGGGCTGGACTATATGGAGATCATGGCGGCACCCAAGGGTGCGGGCAGCGGTATGTGGAGCACCATGACGGTTCTCCCGCCCTCCGCCGGCGCCGAGGGCATCAAGAAGTTTGTGGTGGACTCCGTGCTGCGCGCCGGCTCCAACCCCTGCCCTCCGGAGATCATCGGCGTGGGTGTGGGCGGAACTGCCGCCGAGGTGACACACCGGGCCACCCTGGCCTCCCTGCGGCCCATTAACGTGCGCAACCCCAAAGAGGAATATGCCCAGTTGGAAAAGGAACTGGAGGAGGCCATCAACCTCAGCCAGATTGGCGTCATGGGCATGGGAGGCGATACCACCGTGTTGGCGGTAAATATCGAATACTCCGGCGCCCACAATCCGTGGCTCCCGGTAGCCGTCAACATCAACTGCTGGCCGGGAAGAAGAGCTGTCTGCCGGGTGTATGCCGACGGCACCGTGGAGCAGGTTTAGGAGGAGCGCTATGGGCAAGACTGTTTATTTGCATACTCCGCTGGACGTGGAGCAGATCCGTGCGTTGGAACTGGACGATGTGGTCTACCTCAGCGGTACCGTGTACGCCATGATGTTTGACAGCCACTTTGAACGGCTGATGGAGCCAATCCGGCGGGGGGAGCCCTCTCCGCTGGACTTGGATGGCGGCGTGATCTACCACACTGGGACCATCTATCGCAAAGATGAGTCGGGAGTCTATGACTTTCGAGCCATCGGGGCCACCACCAGCATGAAATTTAACCGTCAGACCCCGGAGATCATCCGGAGGACAGGCGTCCGGGCCATCATCGGCAAGGGCGGCATGGACCGGACGGTGCTGGACGCCATGCAGGAGTGCGGCTGCGTATACCTGTCGGTGGTGGGCGGCTGTTCTGCCATCTATACGCCCCATGTGGTGGACATCATCAAGGAGCACTGGCCGCAGAAGAGCTGGTCCAAGAATGTGCTGGAACTGCAGGCGGATCAATACGGTCCCCTGTTTGTAGCCATGGACGCCAAAGGAAACAGCGTGTTCGAGCAGGTAGGCAATGCAGCGGAGGCTAACCGGGGGCTGATTTACGAAAAGCTGCAGATCCGGGAATAAAGGGAGTTTGGGGGAATGAGCAGCATTTTGGAGGCGGCCATGGTGATCCGCTTCGGCGCGTCCTGGCCATTATCTCTGTACAAATCGATCACCTCCCGCACCGCGAAGGGGAAGAGCCTGCTCTTTGAGTGCCTGATCGCCATTGGGTATGCATTCGGCATCTGTGGAAAGCTGGCGAGCGGGAATATCACCTACGTGTTTATCTTCTACGTTTTGAATCTGGTCATGGTGTCCCTGGACATCTGTGTATTTTTTGGAACCGGCACCTGGACCAGCTCTCGGAAAGATGCGCATAGATAGAAGATTGAGAGATTATTTTAGGGAGAAGATTGTCAAATGAAAAAAAAGACACCTATGTACGTCCTGGCGGCGCTCATGTGGTTTGGCTTCCACTGCGGGGCGGGCTTCGCCTCCGGCGCCCAGGTCAAGCTGTATGTGGCCCAGTACGGCACCATCGGCGCCATCGTCCCCGTTATCGCGTGGGTCGCTAACTGTCTGTTCATGTATGTCGGCCTGGAATACAGCCGCCTGATCAAGGCCAAAAGCTACCGTGACGTGGGCGCGTCCATCTATTGGGATAACCCGGTGGTGGGTAAGATCGCGATTTTTCTGTGGGATGTGCTGATCTTTATGTCCTCCATCTCCATCCTGGGCTCCTGTGTGGCCGGCTGCGGCTCCTAGATGGATCAGTTGTTCGGTCTGCCCTATTGGGTCGGCTGTGCCTTTTTTATCGCCTTGATGGTAGTCATCCTTTGTTTTGGCAAGAACATTCTGGAGCGGTTGGGCAAGTTGAGCGCCCCCCTCATCTTTATGTTTTTCGCCGTGTGTATCGTGGGTATCATCTATGGCTTCCCCCACATGGTGGAGGCCCTGACCACAGATCTGGGCGCGCCGATCGTGGAGGACAGTTCCTTCGGCGCTCTATTCAAATCCGGCTTCACCTATGGCCTGGTGCAGCTGGGTGCGTTCCAGGCGCTAACAGTCATGGCTGGCAAGTTTGAGTCTCGCAAGGAGACGGTCAAGTTCATTGGACTGGGTTTTGTGATGAACTGCGGCGCCATGCTGGCCTCTTTCCTGAGCCTGATGGCATTCTATCCCGATATTCTGGAGCTGGCCCTCCCCACCCTGGGTATCATCCAGAAGCTGACCGGGCCCCTCTATGTCATTTTGATCATTGCCTACAACCTGGTACTGTTCCTAGCCTACATCACTACGGCCGGCGGCATGGCCGGCGGTGCCCAGGCCAGATACCTTCCCCTGCTGAAGAAAAAGATCAACAGCGATCTGCTCTGTAGGATCATCATTATTGTAGTGTTCTTCGGTGCGGCCACTGCGCTTTCCACCCTGGGGCTGGACGGGATCCTAACTACGGTCAATGAGATCAATTCTGCCTGCCGCCTGCCGGTGTGGTATATTCCCATCCTGATCCTGGGCCCCTTCTCCATTCATAGAGTGGTCAAGGCGCAACGTCAGAAGAAACTGGCACAGAGCGACGGGGAATCCGGATAAAAGCCGGATGTCCGGAAAGATAGAACTGGCTCGGATGAGGTCGGTATAATAAACAATACGGAGCCCCCATGATGCTACTTATCATGGGGGCTTGTTTTATTTCAGGCAAGCCTTCCAGTTGATGACGTATGTATATTCTTGCCCGCTCCCGGCTCGGCTTTTTGCCCGCACGGCCTTTCCTTTGTTTATACCGGCGCAATTTCTGAGCAGGCGATTTGAAGCTGCAAATGGGCGCCATTTTTGCTTATTTGGTTGACTAAGTCACATGATGGAGTTATACTAATAATGAGATAGTTTACGATGAAGTCTGTCTTTGACGAACTGAAAGATTCCAATCAACAAATATATGCATTCTTTAATGATGCGCTATATTTCAAAAGTTCTTTTTGGCTGACCCACACCGTGACCCACACGGGGAAACGAGCGGACGGAACCAATGGACGAAAGAGTGCCGGAGAGCACGGCGTTCCGGACAAAAGAGGACACAAAAGGTCTGGAAAGCAGAAAACCTCGTCCTTCCAATCAGTTGGTAAGGATGAGGTCTCCGGTTCAAATTCGGATAGCAGCTCCACAAAACCCGCTCTTTTCGTTTGGAAAGGGCGGTTTTGTTTTGCTTTTCGCAACTTTTTGGCTTGCTTGAAATTTGCAATCAGGCCTTTGACCACAGAACAAGCCACAGACAGAAAAAATCAGGGCTCCGGCGGTGCTATCCCGCCGGAGCCCTGTGCTTTTCAGCCAGCCTTTGCCTGTGCTTTCATGGCAGCGATCTCCTGCTTCATCTCCCGGATTAGCTGGGACAGCTTCTGCTCACATTCTTCCTCACTGTGGGCATAGACATTTCGTGCGAGGCGAGTGCCGTTGGGGAGCCTGGGAGAGTACCGTCCTTCCCAGAGGTTTTCGTTGATCTGGCTGACACAGCCGGTGCCGGGCTTGCGGCGCTGACCCTTGTAGGGCTGGAAGGTGGAGGGCGGCGGGTTTCTTGGCGCCGTGTCAACCTCTTGGGCGACTTCGCTTTTGACGATCCCGCGGTCGATCTTGGCTGCGGCAGTCCTTTGCATCTCGTCCGTCACATGGGCGTAGATATTCAGGGTAGTGCTGCTGGACACATGGCCGATGATGGTCGAAAGGGTCTTGACGTCCATACCGTGCTCCAGGGAAGCAGTGGCAAAGGTGTGGCGTAAATCATGAAAGCGGAGTCTTTTGCAGTCGGCCCGTTTCAGCACAGTGGACAGCCGCTTTCGCACTGCCGCGGGGTCCATGGGGGAGTCCTCCTTGACTGGCGAGGGGAACATCCATCTGGAGTAGACAGTCTTTCGATATTCTTCCATCACATGGAGTACTGGAGCTGGGAGGAGCACAGTCCTCCGGCCTGTCTTGGTTTTTGGCGGAGATACCACCAGTTCCCCTCGCACCCGGTGGACCTGCCGTTCCACTTGGAGCGCTCCCGTTTTAAGATTCAGGTCATTCCACTGGAGGGCGCAGATCTCACCCCGGCGCAGACCAGTGGACAGCTCCAGCAGGAGCAGTTCATAGCACCTGTCCTCTCTGGCCTGGATCAGTAACCGCTGAATTTCCTCCGGCGTCAGGACCTTCATTTCTCTGGGCTTGGCAGAGGGGAGTTGACATCCATCTGAAGGGTTTCGGAAGATCAGGTTTTCCTCCACGGCCTTGTCCAGCGCGGCGTGGAGGGTGGTGTGAATGCCTCGAACCGTTTGGTCGGAGAGACCTTCGCCATAGAGCTCGGTGCGAAGCAACCGGCCATTTTTCTTGAGATTGGCGTAAAATTCCTGAATGTCTGCGGTGGTCAGCTTGTCCAGCTGGATTTGTCCCAGAGCAGGGGTTATGTGTTGGTAAATTCGCCGCTCATAGGACATCTGAGTATTGGGGCGGAGATTCGGTTTCTTGTACCCTTGATACCAGAGGTTCAGCCAATCGGCCAGTAAGATTCCGGGTTTAGGTTGGTCCGGCACAGGCTCTTTCAGTGTTTCCCGGAGCTGTGCCAGCTTTGCCGCACACTCCGGCTTGGTTTTGGCGAGAACATTTTTGGTGACCGGCAGGCCCTTGTCATCGTAGCCCACTACATACCGGCCTTCCCAGCGTCCGTCTTTTCTCAGGTGGAGACTGCCGTCGCCGCGGTTTCTGCGCTTTGCCATGGAGCCATCTCCTCTCCCAGGTAGTCAGTTAGGAAACCGCCAACAATTTCAGCGGCTTTCCGGTGCATATCTGTGGTGGTGTGGGTATAGGTGTCCACCGTGAAGCTGGCTTTGGTGTGGCCCAGGATGCCGGACAGGGTCTTGGCGTCCACTCCGTTGGCCAGAGCGTGGGTGGCGAAGGTGTGCCTGAGATCGTGAAATCGGAGGTCAGGCAGATTGTGTTCTTCAAGGATCTTTTTCAGTTGATGATAAGCAGTGCTGGGGTTCATGGGTGCTTCGAGTTTGAGCGGGTTGGGAAAGATCCATACAGAATAGGAGTACTTCTTACGATTTGACAACAACTCCAATGTAGTGGGTGGCAGGACGATTTTTCTGGTTCCGGCGTAAGTCTTGGTGTTGCCCGTCACCAGCCGCCCGCCCTGTTCCTTGTGGAGGGTACGGCTGATATTCAGCGTTCCTTTCCTGGGATCGAAGTCAGACCACATGAGTCCGCAGATCTCACCCAGCCGCAGGCCGGTAGTCAGCTCCGTGTAGAAGAAGTCCTTCCAGATGGGGTCCTGCTCCACTGCCGCCAGAAAGGTGTCCAGCTGTTCCTCATTCAGGATGGTCATGGATTTGTGGGCCACCTTGGGCGGCTCCACGTGGTCGGCAGGATTGTGGGGCAGCAGCCGTTGGTTTACCGCGGACTTCAGCGCATGGTGCAGGGTGGTGTGGATGCCGTGGACGGTGGTTGTGGATAGCCCACGGCTCTGTCCTGGGCGGAGATGGACTCTGCCCTGCTTTTTGAGATCGTCATACAGTTTTCTTAAATCAGAAGCGGTGATCTGGGTGAGCTTCTTTTGGCCCAGGTATGGCGTGACGTGGTGCTCCATATCCCTGCGGTAGTGATTTATGGTACCTGGCCGGAGAACAGATTCCATCTGCCCCAGCCATCTGTCCAGCCACTCCGAGAGTGTCATCTTGCACTCCTCCGTCAGATCCACACCCTGATAGGCGGTGATATTCTGCCGGAGCTTGGCAGTCAGTTCTTTTTGGGTGTCGGCGTAGATGTAGCGGAAGATGGGTTCACCGTTCTCCTTGTGGCCTACCACGATGCGCCCCTCCCAGCGGCCATCCTCCCGTTTTCGTACCATGCCGTCACCGGACGGTCTTCGCTTTGCCATGTTATTTTTCACCTCCGAGGTTTTTATCTTTGATTTGCGTCGCAGGATTTGCGTGGCCTACCGGATGGGCGGGAACCTGTGTGGCTCAGCCACCTATTGGAACAGTACCGCGCCGCAGCGGCGGCAGATCAGACAGCGCATCCGGTTGCCCAGGATACCGTGCTTCTTGAAGGTGACGATCCCCTCGCCGTGCTGCCATCCCATTCCAAGATCTTCACTGCCACAGTAGCGGCAGCGTTGGATGGGCAGTTGGTTCGTGGTCATCCTTGTTCCTCCCTTCGGCCGCCTCTGCGGAGCAGTTCCACCAGACTGCCATCGTCCTCGTCCAGCGCTTCCAGGATCAGACGCGCTCCCAGACGGAAGCCCAGGATGAAATTTTCCAGAGCCAGCGTGCTGCCGATCTCGTTCTCCGCGTTGATGAGCCGCAGCAGCAGACTGTGGGCTTCGCCCTCCAGCAGTTTGGTGAGTTGCTCCTCGCATTCCTGAGACTGCTCCATCGCTTTCATCAGGGATGTGTCGAAACGGATCTGGCGGTCGTATGGCGTGATGTTCCCGTAGTACAGGTCTTCCAGTGTTTCTCGCATGATGTGTACCTCCTCTCCTTGTCAGCAACACACCATACCACAGAAACGGAAAATAGCCACAGCAAATGCGCAGAGTTATCAAAGATTTATCATTTGGCGGTCTTGGAGGATGGTATCAAAATGTGATACCATCCTCTGGTCCTATCAATACCCTGTCATGCCGCCCATGCCGCTCTGCGTCAGCTCAGGATCTTCATGGTCGTCCGGCTTGTGCCCCATGGCGATCTTCTTCTCTTTGATTCTCTGCCGGATCTTGCTGTCCACCTGTAACCCTGTTCCAGACCGGGGCAGGGATCGTTCCTGAAAGATCCTGCTCATGTGGTGGAGCAGACGGGTGACGCCCAGGAACACATGGGGCGGCCTGCCGCTGTCCTGATGTTGGAGAAGGGCTTCCGCGTAGACATTGCCTTGCTCCGCCGCCCGATTCAGCCAGTATGCACCCAGCTCTTTGTCGTACTCCACACCCTGGCCCATGAGATACAGCTTGCCAAGCATATACTGCGCGTACTGATTACCAGCCTGTGCTCCACGCTCAAACCACTTCGCCGCCGTAGTCAGACTTCGTCCGATATTTTTCCCTCTGTAATACTCTTTGCCCAGCCGGTAGGCGGCGAAGTGGTTTCCTCTTTCGGCGGACCGCTTCAGCCAACGGATACCATCCTCCACATCATGCACCTCGGGATCATCAGAGAGCTGGAGTTTGCCCAGGGCGTACTGCGCATAGGTGTGTCCCTGCTCCGCCGACTTTTGAAACCAGTACCGGGCGTTCACCCAGTCCGGCGTCAGCAATGGACCGTCCCGCCACAGCTTTCCCATGAGGTACTGCGCGTACTTGTCACCGCTTTGGGCCAGCTCGTTCATTTCATCGACAGCTTCGCTGCGCTCCACCAGTGTCAAGCTCTCATCCCGGATTGTATCCCGAAGGCTTTCGTAGCCATAGGAAGCGTTTCGGAATTCCTCCGGCTCAGCCGCCTGTTCTACCCCCTTGTCCTCAAAGAACAGATTGCACTGCCGGATGTTCTCTGCCTCCTTGATGACGGCGTTTTTGATCTGTCTGAATGCTTTCTCTTGTGACAACCTTTTTCGTTTTCTGGGCTTATCGTGATAGTACCCATCCACCTTGCCCTGGAGGACCATCCACTGGTCATAGCAGTCGCGGACACTGGGGAGCCGTTTCATCTCATCCACGATCCGGTCCACCAGATTCTTCTGTGACGTTGGAAGGTAACCGTAGGACCTCTTGCCCTTGACTGTTTCCAGTTGCAACGCCAGCTCCAACATGAGCTGCTCGGCCTCCGGGTGGTCACAGATACCCTCTTTCATCACCTGTACCAACTCCAGCATGGCTTTCCGGGCCTCGCGCACCAGTTCGTCACGGGATGTAGACTTCTGCTCATAGAGGTGTAGCAGTTCCTGCTTAAAAATATCGTTGGTGAGCTCAGACTTGATCTGCCGGATACCGTCTTTGGACAGGTACGCCTGCCTCGGCTTTGCAGACCACGTCATCATGTGGACATGGGGATGGTCACCCTCATCGTGGAAGGCAGCGTACCACCGGAAGTCGTTGGGCGGGATGTTCATCGCCGCAGTGAGTCCGAAGGAGATCTCGCCACGCCTTGGCGTTGTCGTAGCCCAGCCGCACCGCGTCCTCCCGCTTCAGGGATATGATGTGGGTCCACACATTTCCGGTGTAGTTCTCCAACTCGTTCATCGCTCCATCCAGAGAGACTGCATCATCGTCGCCGAACAGACCGTGGCTACCCAGCCGCTCCGCCCTCGGTCGGGTGGCGATGTACCCGGCGTAGCCCTCCATGTTGGAGAGCTTGTCCCAGTTGGACTCCAGCACCATGGTGATGAGCGCAGAGGCATTGGCCTTGATGGGGTGTGCCTGATAGTCTCCGTACTCATACAGATCTTTGGTGCCGGGAATATCGTTTGCCAGTTTGGTGATGAACTGCTCCTGCTTGCGGGTGGGTGGACGGTCATCCGGCAGCAGTTCCACCCGTTCCCGCGTGGCGATATAGCGCAGGTAGCCGCTGAAGGAGGTGTTCCCGCCGCACTTGTAGTAGGGACTCTTGACGATCAGTCTTGCCACTCATCTCCCTCCTCCCAGACTTCCCGCACCCGTTGGTCCAGGGAGACACGGCCGTTGGTTTTCTTCACATTGCTGATGCTCTCCGCCCGGCGTCGCTTAAGATCCTCCTCGCTGAATTGATAGGCGTCCGCCAGGATACCGGCTACCATATCCTGTTCCACTGCATGTTTGTACAGCAGAGAGGACATCCGGTCCTCCATCTGTCCCAGCCGTCCGTCCACATAGGACTTGATGGAGGTGGGGAGGAACAGTCCGGCGTCGTTGGCGCTGAGGTAGTCCAGATAGAAGTCGACGGCCCGTTCGATGAAGGCCGTGAGACTGCGACTCTCATCCTCCCGGTAGCGGCGTTCCAGCACCGCTTTTTTCTCCGGCGTCAGGTACAGGGCAAATTCCTCTTTCTTGCTCAAAATAGGCTCCTTTCCGGGGCATGACCCCTAATTTTTCATTGTGGCAGTAAGTGTTTGGGGATAACGACCACAGAAGTGATAGCACTTTTCTGTTTTTGACCCTATTTCAGGACACCGTAAAAGCCCCCGTAACTGCCCGCACTGCGGGCAGAAGTGGCTCCCGCAGGGGTTGCCTGCGACCCCTGCCTTTATCCTGCTTCTTATTTCGTCCTCCGAACCCCTGCGAAAAGCGGGGAAAACCTGCTTGAAACCCCTCGCCGGGGCTGGGACTCCACCCAGCCCCATAGGGGCGTACACAGCGGCACACAGGGGCAAACACGGGGTGCTCATGCGCTCTGTTCATCGCCTGCCGGGACGAACTGGAAGCCCAGCTTCTCAGCCTCTGCTTTTGCTTTCTGCTGCGCAACCGCAAGGTCTGCTTTTGCGAACTGCTGGTCGTAGTATGCCTGCGTGACTTCGTGTATGGGAACGAGGGTGGAGAGCAGGTTGCCGTTTTTCTTGATGCCCCGCTTCGTGATGATCTCCGTGTTCTCCGTGACGATGAGACCGCGCTCCTCCAGCAGTCGGACATGGTTTGCGATGGTGTTTCGGCAGTAGTGCAGCTTCTTAGCAATAGTCGCTGTGCTTGGATGACACTGACCGGTCCTGCGGTCTGCGTGACGCAGCAGATAGATGTAGACCGCGATGGCTCCACCGGGAAGATCGAATTCGAGCAGTTCGTTGGGGACGGGGAAACAGTTTTTCACGTGCTCCCAACCCACAGGCGGTTTCGTTCTTCTCATGCGCGGTCACCGCCTTTCGTGTGTTCCTCCACCCACTGAACAAACTTTTCCTTCGGGACCACCATGCGGCTGCCGACGCGCAGAGTGGGAAAATCTTTTTCGTGCATCAGCTCGTATGCGCTGGATGGCGCAATGCCCAGCGTCTTTGCCACTGTATCTGAGTTGAGGAACAGCGGCAGTTCATCGTAGCTCTTGTAGACAGATGATTTCAAAACAGTTACCTCCATGAATTAGATTCAGAGAAAAAATTGATTGCGTTTCGGAGGCCTCTCTGTTAGACTGGTTGCAGATGGAGTCTGCGTTTTCCGAAACGCGACACGCCGCCGGACTGTTGCAGCAGTTTGGCGGCTTTCCTTTTTCAGCAGACCATGTTCATCACCTTCTTTTCTTCTGAATTGATTTTAGGTTTCTTCAGATTGAACCGGATTGGCTTTTTGTTATCTATCGGGTGCAATTAGAGCATAGCATATTCAGAATACCGTGCGCAATAGCTCCGGCGGTTGTTGGGTACACAACTTAAAGTCCATCGGAAACAGAGTGAGGGAAACTATGATCTACTATAACGACCACTTCTTTGAACGGTTTGATGTGCTGTTCGGGAAGAAGAGCAGCATCGTGGCAGGTGAAGAATATCCGCTGGGATACTTTGCGGCAGAGGCCATGGAATTGGACGCTGTGTTTTTCAAGGAATTAAAAAGGCTGACCCAACGGGCCAGCCAAGAGTTTGATATGTTTTTGACTGCGCGGACAGTGTCCAGCGCGGGGATGGCGATTCAGGAGTTGAACCGTGCCTGGGAACTTGTCAGGCAACTTCCGCTGTACAATAAGATCCCGTACCGGGATGGCCGAGGGAGTTCGGTCAGCGGTGTTGTCCGTGAGCTGCGCAGTGACGAGCAGAAACTTGATCGGATGCTCACGGTCGGGACGGCAGAGAATGAGATGCTGCGGCGCTGGCATGGAATGTATGACCGCTTGGCCGATGACCTCAAGCGGTTTTGGTACGACACGGATGACATGCTGACCGACTACTTTGAGGAGCTGCCCTCCCGCAGAGCGGAGGCGTATGCGGCGGCATATGAGTCGTGTATGGAGTCATTCCGGGAGATCTATATGCAGACGGAGGACGAAGAGGATCTCGCGTACATGAATGAGCGTAGGCTCAACTTCCCGGTGAGCATCTCCTTTGTGGTGGAGCGGGACAAGAAGACGGGGCAGCCGTTTATGGCAGAGCGGATGACCTTTGAGGACTTGATCAGCTTTCTGTATATGGATCTGTACCGTGGCATGGCAGTGGGTAATGTTCCACGGCTCTGTCACAACTGCGGCAAGTGGTTTTTGGCGATCGGCGCATACGACACGGTGTACTGTCAGCGGGTAGCGCCGGGAGAGATGACCCGCACTTGCCGTCAGGTTGGCGCTCACAAAAAAGAGCGGGAGAAGAACGGCAAGGACTTTGCCTACCGTGAATATGCAAAAGCGTATGGCCGACTGAAGAGTAGGAAGCTGCGGGAGACACTCAGTGCAGAGAAATGGCACCGTCAGGTGGCATATATTCAAGAACTAAAGGCGGAGTATTTAGCAGGCAACATAAGTGATGTTGAATATGTGACGAAACTGGATCAGGTGTGATTTCTTCTACAAGGTTGAACGGTCAAGAGATACTTGACAGTTCAGTCCGAATGGCTGACGATAAAACTTTATATTGACTACAGCGGCGCATAATATGCTTTAGAAAGCCAAACGAGGAAACCGCTTGAAGCGGTAGGCTTTGCAGGGACAACACGAACTTAGTAAGAAACGCAAGAGAATCTCTTGCGTTTCTTACTTACTTCTATTTTGTTGGCAATCACCGTTCTGAACGATGGTTAATAAATTTTGTTGACTTTAATCGTAATTATATATACAATATTATTGATTTGTTCCGACCGAGAGGTGAGTATATGGATTACGTGACGGAATTGGCTGCCATTGCCAAGGCGCATGGTGGGATCATTGAAACCAAAATAGCGGCACAGCATGGGATCTCCAAAGCGATGCTTTATAAGCTGTGCAAAGAAGATAAAATTCATCGAATTGTAAAAGGGCAGTACATTCTGCCTGATGATATGCAGGATGAACTGCTGTCGATCAGCAAGCGCTCTGAAAATATTATTTTTTCGCATGAGACGGCGCTCTACCTTCATGGAATTTCTGACCGTACCCCATTTGAGCATACGGTTACTGCACCCTCTGGGTGTATTCCATCTTCTGCAATTAAATCTGAATGCAAAGTGTATTACATCAAGCCGGAATTGTTTGAACTCGGTCTATCAACGCTGAGAACGCCGGCCGGGAACAATGTTCCTGTATATGATCTTGAGCGTACCATTTGTGATGTGATTCGCAGCCGCAATAAATTAGGGACAGAGACGTTTCTCGCAGCGCTGAAGCTGTATGCGGCAAATCCGAAGAAGGATTTGAACAAACTAAACTCTTACGCAAAAAAGATGCGGGTATCCAATGTTTTGCGTCAGTATCTGGAGGTGCTTCTGTGAGTAAAGCAATGAGTTTGAAAGCAAAGATCCGCAACATCGCAAAACAGAAGAATATCCCGGCGCAGGTCATTTTGCAGAATTATATGTTTGAGCGGCTGTTTGTCCGTCTTTCGGCTTCTGAGTATAAAGAGAAGTTTGTGTTAAAGGGCGGTATGCTGGTGGCCGCCATCGTTGGTTTGGATAACCGGGCCACCATGGATCTGGATACGACATTAAAGAATTTGCCCCTTACACCGGAGGCGATCCGCAGTGCGTTGGAGCAGATTTGTGCCACCCCCTTTGATGATGGCGTAGATTTTGAGATCGGCACGATCTCTCCCATCCGTGAAGATGACATTTATGGCGGTTATCGCGTCATGCTGAACGCAAGGTTTGATACGCTGCTGACGCCACTCAGTATTGATGTGTCCACCGGTGATGCGATTACACCCCATGCGGTGCAGTACAGTTTCTCTGAAATCTTCGATGACGAGAAATCCTACGAGCTGTGGGCATATAACATTGAAACCGTTATGGCCGAAAAAGTGGAAACCATTCTGCGGCGCGGCGTGTTCAATACCCGCCCAAGAGATTTTTACGATGCCTATATACTGACCACGACACAGAGATTCGATAGGGCTGTATTTGCGGATGCGCTGAAAGCAACTGCAAACCACCGTGGTACGACTCAGCAGATTGCGGATGTTCCTGGTATTCTTCATAACATCGAAGAAAGTCCGGAGTTGCGCTCCATGTGGGAGAAATATCGCAAGCAGTTTGCGTATGCACAGGATATTGAGTATAACCAAATCCTGGCGGTGCTAAAAACGTTGATGGAATGATGTGGAGGTTATTATGAGCACTTTAGAAATAAGGAAAACTAATGGAAAAATATATTCTTTTATTAGACAAAAGGATTTAGTATGCACCCCCGAAGAGGAAGTGCGCCAAAATTTCATATGTAAACTTGTAAATGATTTTGGATATCCAATTGAGTTGATGGCAGAAGAATACAGCCCGGATTTAAAAACGAGAGGTGTCCGTTCAACAAGAGCAGACATAGTTATTTATGAAAATGAGGAAAAGAAAAGCAACGATTATAATGCTTTTATAGTCGTAGAATGCAAGGCAGAAGAAGTCAAAATTAGGTTAGAGGATTTTTATCAAGGTGCGGAGTATGCCGCAAAATTAAGAGCACAGTTTTTAATTTTGCATAATTCTAAGGAAACACATTTCTACGCTGTTGATATGGAGAAAGCTCCGAACAAACGAGATGCTTTTACTCAAATTGTAACGATACCTCATTATGATGATATCTTAGACAAAAAGAAAATCGATGCAATAAAAAAACAAACCAAAGCATTTACACGAGAAGAATTCACGAAAATGCTTAGAACCTGCCACAATATTATCCGAAATAACGACAAGCTATCTCCTGAAGCCGCTTTTGACGAAATCAGCAAAATCTTATTTATGAAGATTCGTTACGAGCGTGATAAGAATGGTAGTGAAGTATTTACGCTCAAAAAATACAAGCAATTAGAAGAAGATTATGAAAAGTACACTCGGCCGACTTTAAAGAGACAGGGTGTCGATTTGCCATACATGCAAATCATGTTTAATGACACAAAGGATATGTTTAGAGAAGACCATTTATTTGATGAAAATGAGTCTATCAAAATTCGTCAAAACAGCTTTGAACAGATCCTTGAAAAACTACAAACCTACAACCTATCCGACACTCAGGATGATGTTAAGGGTATCGCATTTGAACAATTTTTAGGAACAACCTTCCGAGGCGAACTTGGACAGTTCTTTACACCTCGCACGATTGTTGACTTTATGACCCATGTTCTGGACCCCAAAGAAGGGGAAACTATCTGTGACCCCACTTGTGGTAGCGGCGGCTTCTTGATCAAAGCCTTTGAGTATGTAAGAGAACAGATTGAAGAAGAAGTCAGGGACGCTAAAGTCAAGCTGCGTGCTGAACTTGAAGGCGATAACTATGATACTCTTTCCGAAAAGGAGCAACTCGCTATTAACGCACGCATTGAAGCAATGCAGGCAAAGCTGAATAAAGAGTTGGATACACAGGTCGAAGGCAGTCGTATGTATAATTTGTCTCATAATTGCATTTATGGAACGGATGCTAACCCTCGAATGGCAAGAACCTCTAAGATGAATATGATTATGCACGGCGATGGACATGGCGGCGTGTATCACCATGACGGTCTGCTGAATGTAAATGGAATTTTTGAGGAACGTTTCGATGTTATTCTCACCAACCCACCTTTTGGCGCTCGTATTGACAAGAGTCAGAAGATTAGCGAAGCTGACAAATTTACAGATGAAGTACTGATTGCTAAATACAAGGCAAAATACGGTGATGCTTACAAAAATGCACTTAAGCAAGTCAATGACCATATTGGGAAATCTTTATTGTCCCTTTACGATGTGGGGTCAATGTCCGGACTGACCGAAGTTCTGTTTATGGAGCGTTGTCTAAAGCTCTTGAAAAAGGGTGGGCGCATGGGCATGGTTCTGCCCGAAGGTGTACTCAATACATCTAACCTACAGAAAATCCGAGAATATTTTGAAGGTAAAGCAAAAATCATCCTCATTTGCTCTATCCCACAGGATGTATTTATTGCCGCCGGTGCTACCGTTAAGCCCAGCCTTGTGTTTTTTAAGCGTTTTACCGAGGAAGAAGAATTGCAGTATTTGGGGGCCAAGACCAAAGCAGAAGGTGAGATCCGTCAAAAATATATCGGTGAAATCAACGTGCTTAAAGAAAAGATAGAGACTGAAAAAGCAAAAAAACTGAAGGTCAAAGCCTTAATTGGCGCATATTTGAAAGAACTTAGCGATATTGAAAAGAGAATTGTTGAAGAAGCTAAGCCATTGACCAAGGAATATTTTGATTATGAAATTCCAATTGCTGTTGTTGAAGACGCCGGCATAACATCGACAGGAGCTGTTTCTGCAGGCAACCAGTTACCACAGTTGCAGGAAGAATATTCAGAATATAAGACTACCCATAATCTTTGGGTAGAACACAAAACAAAGTTTGATTATTCGTATAGCGACGGTTCTATAAAGAGAATTACACCACACGAGGGTGAGGAGGTGCTTTAAGATGCGAACATCAGAACAACAGGTATTGAATTTTGTTCGCTTTGTTGATTTAAGCAGATGGAGTGCCAGTTCTGCCCTTCTAAAGAAAATCAAATCCTCATATCCATTGCTTCCTCTCTCATGTGTGTTGAAAAGGATTAAGGAACCTGTTGTTATTGAGGACAAAAAGCGCTATAGGCGCATAACTGTGCGTCTTTACGGACAGGGCGTTATTGAGCGTGACGAACTTTACGGCAAAGATATAGGGACAAAAAGGCAATTTATTGCCCGAGAAGGACAACTTATCATTTCTCGAATTGATGCAAGAAATGGCGCCTTTGGCATAGTCCCGAAGGAACTCGATGGAGCTGTTGTTACAAACGATTTTTGGTTGTTTAATGTCAATAATGCGCTTCCTCAATATTTGATGCTTGTATTGTCATCCAAGCGATTTCAAGAATATTGGGAAACACAAAGCAGTGGAACTACCAATAGGCAACGAGTTGATGAAGAAGATTTCTTAAGGTCAAAAATTGCATTGCCGCCCTTAGAGATTCAAAAAGAGTTATTAGATAAATATAATAGTTTGATAAATGAATCTGTGCAGAAGGATCAAGAAATTGCCCAGTTGGAGAAAAGTATCGATGAGTATTTTTTGAATACACTTGGTGTAAGAGTAGAAGACATTCAGAAAAATAATGGATCATTAATACATCAAATCAATTATTCGGTTCTTTCGCGGTGGGATGTATGGTCTCAGACGACTCAATATATATCTTTGAAATACTCTTTTTCTAAATTCGGCTCCGTAGTAAAAGGAAAGCCTATTTATGGAGCAAACTGCAAAGGAATAAAAAAGAAATCTGATGTTAGGTATATTCGAATTACAGATATTAATGAAGACGGCTCTTTAAATGATGATTTTGTTTCTGCTGAAGTTGTTGAAGAAAAATATCTTTTAGAAGAGAACGATTTTTTAATTGCAAGATCGGGAAATACCGTTGGAAAAACATTTTTATATAAACCAAACATGGGTAAGTGTATTTTTGCAGGATACTTAGTAAAATACATTCTTAATCCCCAGGTGGTGGTTCCAGAATATGTTTTATACTACACAAAATCATCGCTATTTAAGTCTTGGGTTAAAAATAATCAGCGTATCTTTGGGCAGCCCAATATTAACGGGCAAGAGTATTTAAATGCTGATCTTATTGTTCCAACACTTGCAGTTCAAAAAGAAATCGTAAAAACTATTGAAAGCAAAAGAATTCAAATAGACGTCAAGAAGAAAGAATCTAAAGAATTAATTTTACTTGCCAAATGTCAATTTGAGGAGGCGGTTTTTGGTGAAGCTTAAAAGCCTATATATTGAGAAATATAAAAATCTGTCTCCCTTGACGATTGATTTTGAGGCTGGCAATGGTCTCACTATGCTTGTGGGTAATAATGGTTCAGGTAAAAGTAATGTATTAGAAGCTATCAGTGGTATTTTTCATGACCTATTCAAAGGAAAAGATAGTAGAAAAATTAAGTGCGATTACAAATTAGTATATACCTTGAATGAGGTCAATTGCAAAAATAGAACTGAGATTTAATTTTAAGTATTTTGATGATATCAATGAGCTGTTAAAAACTTTTATAGACAGAATCAATCCTGATCACAAAAGCAAAATCGAGTACAGCTTAGAAGATTTGCGCAATAATATTTTTTACAGTGTGTTGACAGATGAAAATGGTGATATACTTGTGGATGAACATGAAAATAAGCTTCTTGCTGAAAACGGCGTAACAGATACGGAAGTTTTTCAAAATTTGACGCAAGCATATATGCCTAAGAATGAAAAAATCATTAGGGATATCATTATCCGGATCGATGATGATATTACCGTCGAGCAATTGAGCGAAGGCGAAAAGAAACTTATCCTTGTAAAGACAGTTCTTGAAATTCTTTCGGACGAAAAAACATTGGTTCTTATGGATGAGCCTGATGCTCATTTGCATGAAATACGAAAGAAAAATCTGTATTCAATGATGGGAGAATACCCTAATCGTCAAATTGTTATTGCTACACATTCACCTACCTTTATTGATGTTGCAGATCAAAATCAGATAAAGATGTTGAAGCTGAATGATAGTGGTAAAGCCATGTTGTACGAGGAAGAGAAACTTGAAGCTATTCGTAAGCTAACAGGAAGTCGTATAAACGCCTTCCTCGAAAGGCCCATCCTTTATTGCGAAGGGACAGAAACAAGTGTAGAGTCCATACTATATCCTTTATTGTTTCCAAATTACAAAATTGTTCCTGCCGGTGGTCACGAGGAGGTTATTTATTTAACCAAGACATATAATAGGACTTTTGGAGATACCACCCACTATGCTATTGGAATAATAGATTGGGATTACAAAACGGAAGCCCAGATTTCTGCACTGAAAAATGAGAAAATATATGCACTAAAAGTGGTCGAAGTTGAAAATGTACTTATGGATTTAGTGCTGCTCGAAGCTGCCAAAAATGAATTTTGTGCAGAAGAAGATTGTTTGGAAAAGGCTAAACAGTCACTATTTAATGATTGTCGTAAGCACAAAGCGTATCAAGCAACAAAATATACGTCAAATAATATTGTTAGCCAAATCAAATCAGGTATTTCTCCTGAGGGTGGATCTATCGAAAAAATCAAGCAACGAATACAAGATGTATGTGATATTACAAAAGTTGATTCCCTCTATAATGAAAGAGTACAATGTTTGGACGAGTATTTGAGAGAAGGAAAGTTTGAAAATCTTGTAAGTATTTATGATTTTGGCCATAATATCGATAGGTTCCTTAACGCTGTGGTTAACAATTATCAATCTCGAATTTTAAAGTTGATTGAAAGGCGCACAGACCTTCAAGAGTCTATAAAATTAAAATATTACTCGGAAATTAAATAAGGCAATGGAGCAGGAATATGAGTAAAGGAGTAATTTATATTCTAACAAATCCGTCGTTTCCTCAATATGTAAAGATCGGCTATGCCGACAATGTGGAATCACGGTTAAAACAACTGAATAACAGCGAGTGCATCCCTTTTGCCTTCCGTATTTATGCTACATATGAGGTGGAGGAACGGTTAACGGATTTGAAGCTCCACGCGCTGATCGATCAACTCAATCCCAATTTGCGTTCCATTGATGAGGTGGACGGCAAAAAGCGCGTTCGAGAGTTCTATGCAATGTCGAAGGAACAGGCATACTCTATCCTTGAAACGATAGTTATTCTCGGCGGTCGTAAGGACAGGCTTCATCTGTACGAGCCTTCCTCAGAGGAGAAAAAGAGCGAGAATTTGGCTCAGGAGATCGAGGAAGAACACATTGAGCGGATGTCCCCATTCGCCTTCTCTAAGTGCAATATTCCGATTGGTGCAGTGATCACCTTCTTCAATCAGGGAAATGACAATTCGGGCACGCAATGCACGGTTGTGGATGATAAGACGGTAGAATATCAGGGACGGAAATTATCCCTTTCCGCCCCTGCTACCGAGCTTACGGGTAGTAAATGGGGTGTTGCCAGACCGCGCTATTTTAAGTATAACGGAGAGCGGCTGAACGAACTGCGCGCAAAAGCAGAGGGGCGAAAAGTCTCATCGCGCCTTGATGACGGTGGATCATTCCTTGCAACCCAAAATATTACGATATTATCGCTGCTTTTGACAACCTTGATGTGATCGAGTGGAGTCACTCTACCAACACCACTGTAGGCGACACGGTGTACATATATGTCAGCGAAAAATACAAATCCATTATGTTTAAATGCGAGGTCATTGCCGCCGATCAGTACGGCAACCGTTCCACCGACGATTATCCGTATTATAAAGACTTGGCGAAAGATCCCGATGCCCGCTATATGAAACTGAAGTTGACCGAAAAATATCCTGCTGGAATGTATCCGCTAAAGGAACTTAAAGAAAACGGCCTCACAAGCGTTCAGGGGCGAAGCAAGGCGACCGTGCAGTTGCTGCAATACTTAGAGAAGCAAGGTTAATACAAATACGCCCACAAAGGAGAAAAGTGATATAGTTTTCTTGAAAAATTTGAACCATCCAGAATTTCCGGACAGTTCAAACAAGTGGGAGAACAGGTCGATGAAAGCAGGCTTTTATTGTCTACAGCAGCCCAAAATATGAATGGGCTTTTGCGCCTGTTTTGGCAAAGAGGTTGGTATCAAATTATGATACCAACCTCTTAACGACTATGTTGATTTTCGAAGAAGTTGCGGCGTTATCTGCGATACTGAGTCGATGAGATTTGTGCAGATGCCGTCTGCACAAATCCCTGCTTGACCACAGTTCCACCACAGACAGAGGTGGAAACAACGGAGTCTGCACTTCGAGAAAGTTCTGGAAACTGTGCTGCCTGGAATAAAAACAACTATAAACAATCGGGAAATATTATAAAAAATATCAAAAATCGCTTGGTAAGAATGAGGTCTCCGGTTCAAATCCGGATAGCAGCTCCACAAAAACCGCTCTTTTCGCTTGAAAAGGGCGGCTTTATTTTTGGGGGAGAAAGAACCACCAGCTATACTGGTGGGCTTCCCCCATATGCTTTAGCAAAAAGCAGTGAAAGTGACAAGAAAGTTTCAAATAGAAGATAATATGCCCGTTTACGGGCGGCCGAGCGCAAGATGCAGGCTAAAGATAGCGGTATGGGCCACTTCACCCTGTTTTTACCGCGTGGTATAGGTGCGGGTGCGCAGGGTAAACCCGGCGTCGTAGTTTCCCAGAATGGAAAAACCTTTTTGACATCCACGTCATTTTGCAGGGCTGTTGTAGCAAAGGTGGGCCTGAGGTCGTGGAACATGAGGTGCTCTAGGCCCGTATTTTTAAAATTTACTTATAGAGGTTTACCATTCTGTCCGGGTGCTTTTCGTGCTCCTGGATGAGCAGTTCCACGGCAGCCTGTGGGATGGACACCTGCCCGACGGAGTTCTCCGTTTTGGAGTGGGTCAGCTCCAGGGAGCAGTCAGGGTTACGGACGTATTGCCTGCGCACCGGAATTGTCCGGCCTTGGATGTCCACATGTCCAACCGCAGGGCCGCCAGTTCACCTTTTCGCAGAGCGTTGTCCAAATCCAAATAGAACATGTGCAGGAGTACCCACACCCTAGCAGCCTCCAAGTCGTCCCGGATGTGCTCCAGAGGCAGGATTTTCATGTGCAGTTTTCGGGCATTAGGGACGATGCAGGCACTAACAATAAGCTCGTAATAGTTTGAAATAGCGTAGCAAACGTTAGGCTAGGCGCAAAGCTTGTACCACGTTCACAGTCCGGTGGCCGGCTCTCCCGATGTCCCTGATAATGACAGCCATCCGCCGGCAGAGGTATTTTCTTGCAATTCTAAGTTTGGAGTGGTAAACTGGGCATGCACGCAACACAGATTGGAAGGAGGATGGAGCATGAATCCCGAGAGCGACTTCCGGATTGAGAGCACATATGACAGGCAGGCGTATCAGGCCATGGCAAAGGCCACCTGGAAGCTGTTCCAGAAGCACAGGATGGAGGTGATGGCCTATCCCGCCCTGATCAGCGTGGCTTTGGTGATCGCCGTTCTGCTGGTATTTAACTGGAATCATACGGTCCTGCCCATACGCATTTTGGGTATTGCGTTTATTGTTCTGCAGTTCGCGGTGATCCCCCTGGGCGCGCGGCGCGCTCAAGCCAAGACGTGCCGGAAAGCGATCCGTGATGCGGAAAAACGGGGCGAATATCCCGCCCGTGTGGAGTTTTTGTTCCAGGACGACCATATCCGTACCACAGTGGGGAAGGAAGCCACGTCGGTTCGCTACCGGGAGGTCAGCCATTTGGCCGCTCTGAAGGACTGGCGGTTCCTCTATTTCGGGCAGGGGGCGTATATCATCCCCGTCTCGGCGTTTCGGGATGCGGCGGAGCTGGACCGCTTCGATACGTTTATTACCGGGAAGTGCGGCATGCCCATTGTAATACTGGAGGGGGAAGTACCCAAGAGCTGACGGAACGCAAGAAGGGGAGGAGACGGATGCAGGAGTCCGAGCGTATTTTCATTGCTGAAAACGCCACGCTGCTGCGGGGAAGCGAGCGGGAGCTCAACCGGCAGCTCTTTACGATCCTGAACAGCATCTATGACGGACTTTACATTACGGACGGACAGGCCAACACGATCCTGATCAACCGCGCCTATGAGGAGGTCTCCGGCCTGCGGCGGGAGGACGTGCTGGGCAAAAGCATGCAGGAGATTGTCGCTACCGGCATGATTGACCGCTCCGGCTCCCTGGGGGTGCTCAAGACCCGAAAGCCCGTGACGCTGGAGCAGACCTTCCGCACCGGCAAGCAGGCGCTCATCACCAGCACCCCCCACTTTGACAGCAGCGGGGAGATCACCATGATCATCACGGTGGTCCGGGATATGACGGAGATCTACGGCCTGCAGCGGAAGTATCAGGAGAGCGAGGAGCGCCGCCGCTCCGAGATGGAGTTCCTGCAGCGCAACCAGAGGTTTGTCTCCCGCATGGTGGCGGCCGATCCCCGCACGCTGGAGGTGCTGGCCCGGGCCCAGAAGGTGGCCGCCCTGGACACGACGATCCTGCTGCTGGGGGAGACCGGCGTGGGCAAGGAGCAGTTCGCGCGGTACATCTACGAAAACTCCGCCCGCGCCCGACAGAGCTTCATCGGCATCAACTGCGGCGCCATCCCGGCCAGCCTGATCGAGAGCGAGCTGTTCGGCTATGAGAAGGGGGCCTTCACCGGGGCCAGCAAAGAGGGAAAGATGGGCGTGTTTGAGAGCGCCGACAAGGGTACCGTCTTTCTGGACGAGGTGGGCGACCTGCCCCTTGAGATGCAGGTACATCTCCTCCGCGTCCTGCAGGAGATGCAGGTAAGAAGAGTTGGAGGCGTACGCTCCATCTCGGTGGACGTGCGCATCATCGCCGCCACCAACCGGAACCTGCTGGACATGGTGCATGAAAAGACCTTCCGGGAGGATCTGTACTACCGGCTCAATGTGGTGCCCATCGAGATCCCGCCCCTGCGGGAGCGCAAGCGGGACATTCGCCCGCTGGTGGAGAGCTTTCTCAAGGACATGAACAAGAAGTACCGCTATCAGAAGCGGTTTGCCGGCGCAGCCATGGAGATTCTATACAGCTACGTCTGGCCCGGCAACGTGCGGGAGCTGAAAAACGTAGTGGAGCAGGCGGTGATCCTCAGCGCCGGGGACGAGATCCAGCCCTCCGAGCTGCCCATTGCCTGCCGGTTTGAGGGGGAGAGCCACGGCGGGGACGAGACTGGGCGTGTGAACCTGAAGCTGGAGGTGGCGCGGTTCGAGTATGAGTATATCTGCCGCGCCTATGAGAAGTACGGAACGGTGCGGGCCGCGGCGGCCAGCCTGGGGATGGACAGCGCCACCTTTGTCCGCAAACGCCGCAAGTTTGAGGAGCTGCTGCAAAAATGAAACGGGCGCTGTAAAAATGCACCAGTCTACAGAATTGCGGCAGGTCAATCGGTTTTAGTTAGATAAGTTTAAATTAACCGATGATCTCTTGATGCAGAAATGCAGCAAACAGGGAGAGGGATTTCTCGGGGGAAAAGCCCAATCAACTGCGCGGCAGTTGATTGGGCTTTTTTTTGAAGTTGGCATGTGAAATGCATAAGAGAAGGAGTGTCACGAACAGTTGGCCAACTGTCGCAGCGAGACTGACAAAACTCCTGTTTGGGATGAGAAAGAGGGAACGTAAATGGCAAACGAACAATTTGTCAGCCGTTACCGTAAATACGGTGAAGAACAGCCCTACTGGAAGGCCGGTATTTTCAAGATCCGCCTCCCCTTTGTCCACTACAAATGGTCGGTTCCCGAGATGGTGCAGGCCGTGTTCATGTGTGCGACCTGCCTGGGCGCTATCCCCGTGCTGCAAGAGGTCCTGGGCGTTTCGTACGGTGTAGCCCTGTCCATGGTCATCATTAACGGCTTCTTCTACAACCTGCATGTGTTGCTGGGCGACCCCGTGGTGCCCGGGTGGATCACCCCTGCCATTCCCATCATTACCGCCTTCCTGACCGACGGATATGAGATGGGCCCTGAGCGTACCCAGGCGCTGATTGCTATGCAGTTGATTCTGGGCCTTATCTTCCTGGTGTTCGGTATCACCGGTATCGGCGGCAAGATGGTACACTTGGTGCCAAACTCCGTAAAGGCCGGCGTACTGATGGGCGGCGGCTTAGCGGCCATCATCGGCGAGATGGGAGAAACCGGTCGTTTCTGGACGTATCCCATCTCTATTACCGTGGGTGTGCTGGTGGCCTACTTCTGCCTGTTCAGTCCCATATGGGCCAACCTGCGCCGGAAATACAAGGCCATTGATTTAATCGGCAAGTTCGGTATGCTGCCGGCTATCATCATCGGTGTCGTTCTGGGCCCCATTGTGAAGGAGATCGCGGTGCCTGCTGTTCAGTTGTGGCCCCTCATCAAGATCCCAGAGTTCGGCAACATCTGGAACCAGTTGTCTCCCTTTGCCATCGGCTGGCCCAGCGCGGCGACCTGGATTGCCGCCATCCCCACCGCCATCGTGGTGTATATCATTGCCTTTGGCGACTTCGTCACCTCGGAGGAGCTGCTCCGCTCCGCCGATGAGGTCCGCCAGGATGAGAAGATTGACTTCAACGCCAACCGCTCCAACGTCATCAGCGGTATCCGGAACGTGGCCATGGCGCTGTGCTGCCCCTACACCCAGACCTGCGGTCCCCTGTGGGCGGCCGTTACTGCCGCTGTGTCCCAGCGGTACAAGGAGGGCCCCAAGGCCATGGAGTCCATCTACTCCGGTGCCGGTACCTTCCGCTGGTGTACCTTTATCTGCGTGGCCCTGATCCCCATCTCCTCCCTGCTACAGCCCGTGCTGCCCGTAGCCCTGTCCCTGACCCTGATCGTGCAGGGCTTCATCTGCACCCAACTGGCCATGAACATGTGCCGCACCGACATCGAGCGGGGTATCTGCGGCGTCATGGGCGCGGTGCTGGCCATCCAGGGTGCCGCCTGGGGACTCGCAGTGGGTCTGATTCTGTTCTTTATGCTTTTTGAGGGCAAAAAGAAGGCCTCCGAGCAGGTGGCCGTCGGTGCCGCCGACGACAAGGCGAACCAGTAGTTCCATTGAGTTCTGGGTATTCAAAAACATAGATTGATTGAATCTGATTGAGAAAGGAAGTCCTCTATTATGGCACTCATGACCGGCGAACAGTACATCGAAAGCATCCGTAAGATCCCCATGGAAATCTACATGTTCGGCAAGAAGGTGGAGAATCCGGTCGACAATCCGATCCTGCGGCCCTCCCTGAACAGCGTGCGTATGACCTATGACCTGGCCCAGATGCCCGAGTATCAGGAGCTGATGACCGCCATCTCCCCCGAGACCGGCGAGCGCATCAACCGCTTCACCCATATCCACCGCTCCACCGAAGATCTGCGCAACAAGGTGAAGATGCAGCGCCTGCTGGGCCAGAAGACCGCCGCCTGCTTCCAGCGCTGCGTGGGCATGGACGCCTTCAACGCCGAGTACTCCACCACCTATGAGATCGACAAGAAGTACGGCACCAGCTATCATGAGAACTTCAAGAAGTTCATGCTCTACTGCCAGGAGAACGACCTGACCGTGGACGGCGCCATGACCGACGTCAAGGGCGACCGCTCCAAGGCCCCCCACGCCCAGGACGACCCCGACATGTTCCTGCATGTGGTGGAGCGCCGGCCCGACGGCGTGGTGGTCTGCGGCGCCAAGGCCCACCAGACCGGCATCATCAACAGCCACGAGGTCATCGTGATGCCCACCCAGTCCATGGGCCCCGACGACAAGGACTACGCCATCTCCTTCGCCGTTCCCCTGGACACCAAGGGCCTGTTCATGATCATCGGCCGCCAGAGCTGCGACACCCGCAAGCTGGAGGGCAGCGAGATGGACGTGGGCAACAGCGAGTTCGGCGGCGTGGAGGCCCTGACCGTGTTCGACCACGTGTTCGTGCCCAACGACCGCATCTTCATGAACGGAGAGACGGAGTACGCCGGCATGCTGGTGGAGCGGTTCGCCGGCTATCACCGCCAGAGCTACGGCGGCTGTAAGGTGGGCGTGGGCGACGTGCTCATCGGCGCCGCCGCCGTGGCCGCCGACTACAACGGCGCCAACAAGGCCAGCCACATCAAGGATAAGCTCATCGAGATGACCCACCTGAACGAGACCCTGTACTGCTGCGGCATCGCCTGCTCCGCCGAGGGCGCCCCCACCGAGAGCGGCAACTACATGATCGACCTGCTGCTGGCCAACGTCTGCAAGCAGAACGTGACCCGCTTCCCCTATGAGATCGTCCGTCTGGCCGAGGACATCGCCGGCGGCCTGATGGTCACCGCCCCCGGCGAGGCCGACTTCCGCGACGAGAAGCTGGGGCCCGTCATCGACAAGTACCTCAAGGGCGTGTCCACCGTCTCCACCGAGAACCGCCTGCGCATTCTGCGCCTCATCGAGAACCTGTCCCTGGGCACCGCCGCCGTCGGCTACCGCACCGAGTCCATGCACGGCGCCGGCTCTCCCCAGGCCCAGCGCATCATGATCTCCCGTCAGGGCAACCTGGCCCACAAGAAAGAGCTGGCCAAGGCCATCGCCCACATCAAGGAGTAAGCAAAAACCATATTCGAATCGCATCTGTATTCGACCGGAGGGCGGCGGCAATCCGCCCCCCTCCGGCTTTCTAAAAGGAGGCATCCGCCATGTATGAGGACATCGAGGCCGTGCTGGACGAGCACGTGCGCCCGCTCCTGCGCACCCACGGCGGTGAGATGGAGATTATTGAGGTGGAGGACGGCGTCGTCCGCTTCAAGCTCAAGGGCAAGTGCGCCGGCTGTCCGGCGGCCGATCTGACCACCGAGGAGCTGATCCAGACCGCGCTGACCGAGCACCTCCCGCACATCAAGCGGGCGGTGCTGGTGCAGGATATCAGCCCGGAGCTGCTGGACGAGGCCCGCTCCATCCTGAAGATGCGCCATGGCGGATAAACGGCAGATCGGCGTCCGCTACTGCGGCGGCTGTAATCCCCGGTATGACCGGGTGGCCCTGGTCAAGCGCATCGGCGGCTTTTTCCCGGAGGCGGAGTTCGTCACCGCCCAGGCTGGGGTGAAGTACCCGGCGGTGCTGGTGGTGTGCGGCTGCCCCTCCCGCTGTGCCAACGTCAGCGATCTGGCGGTGCCCGCCGGGCGGCTGATCTTCCTCAGCGGGTGGGAGGAGCTGCTGCCGGCGAAGGAGAAGCTGGCCGAGGCCCTGAAGGGGCAGCAGACGCGGAGCCTGACCCACGAGGAGGTGCTGGACATCCTGCCCCACCGGGAGCCCATGCTGTTCATCGACACGGTGAGCCGCCTGGTGCCCGGGGAGGAGGCGGTGGCCTCCTTCCGCGCCCGGCCGGAGCTGCCCTGCTTCGCGGGCCACTTCCCCGGAACGCCGGTGCTCCCCGGCGTCTACACCATCGAGGCCGCCGCCCAGGCGGCGGACATCCTGATGATGACCACGGAGCGTTACGCCGGGAAGCTCCCCCTGTTCATGGGGGTGCGGGAGGCCACCTTCCGGCGGAAAATCCTGCCGGGGGATACGCTGGAAATCCACGTGTCCCTTCTGGAGGAGAAGACGGAGCGGGCCATCGCCGCCTGCCGGGGGCAGGTGTTTGTGGAGGGCGTGCTGGCGGCGGATCTGGAGCTGCGGCTGGCCTTCCGGTAGCCCAATAAAAAGGAGACAGTGCAATGACATACGCAATCAAGGCCCCGGCCCGCTATGCACAGGGCGCGGGAGAGCTGGCCAACCTGGGCCGCAGCGCCAAGAAGCTGGGAAATAAGTTTTTGGTGATCTGCACCGACAACAGCCGCGGGCGCTTCGGCGCCCAGGTGGAGGCCAGCCTGGCCGAGCAGGAGAAGGAGGTGGTGTTCACCACCTTCCACGGCGAGGCCACCAAGGACGAGGTCTTTGCCAAGATGGACGAGTGCAGGGCCCAGGGCTGCGACGTGGTGGTGGGCATGGGCGGCGGCAAGGCCCTGGACACCGCCAAGGCCGTGGCGGAAAATCTGGGCCTGCCCTGCGTCATCATCCCCACCGTGGCCTCCAACGACGCGCCCTGCTCCGGCGTGGCCGTGCTCTACAACGACGCCGGGGTGGTTATCAAGGCCGTGCTCATGCGCCGCAACCCGGATCTGGTTCTGGTCGATACCGGCATCATCGCCAACGCCCCCAGGCGGCTCTTTGCCGCCGGCCTGGGCGACGCGCTGTCCACCTGGTTTGAGGCCCGGGCCTGCAAGAACAGCGGCGCCCGCACCATGGCCCGGGGCAACGTGTCCAACACCGGGCTGATGATGGCCCGCCTCTGCTACGACCTGCTGATGGAGAAGGGGCGGGACGCCCTGGCCGCGGTGGAGCGGCACGAGGTCACCCCCGCGCTGGAGGACGTGGTGGAGGCCACAATCTACCTCAGCGGCCTAGGCTTTGAGAACGGCGGACTGGCCGCCGCCCACGCCGTCAACGACGGCTTTGCCCAGGAGCCCCAGGCCCACGGCATGTACCACGGCGAGAAGGTGGCCTTCGGCACCCTGGTTCAGCTGGTACTGGAGAAGGCCCCCCAGGAGGAGCTGGAGCAGGTGCTCGCGTTCCTGCGGGACACCGGCCTGCCCCTGACCCTGGCCCAGCTCGGGGTGAAGGAGATCGTGCCCGAGACCCTGAAAAAAGTGGCGGAGGCCGCCGTGGTGCCCACCCAGTCCACCAAGAACCTGCGCGCCGATATCACCGCCCAGGAGGTCTACGACGCCATCCTGGAGGCCGACCGCATCGGCCGGGACTATCTGGCCCGCTGAGCCCAATCTTAAAATCCAAAGAATAGAGGGTGTGTATCGTATGAATTGGAAGGAATATTACAAGCAGCACCTGATGAGCGCGGAGGACGCGGTCAACCACATCCAGTCGGGCAACCGGGTGGTGGTGGCCCACGCCTGCGGCGAGCCGTCCTATCTGCTGGACGTGATGGTGGCCAACGCCAAGGCCTACAAGGATGTGGAGATCGTCCACATGGTGGCCATGGGCAAGGCCGAGTACTGCAAGCCCGAGTATGCCGATAACTTCCGCCACAACGCCTTCTTTGTGGGCGGAACCAGCCGGGATGCCATCGCCGAGGGCCGGGGCGACTTCACCCCCAGCTTCTTCTTTGAGGTGCCCCGCCAGTTCAGCTCCACCATGCCGGTGGACGTGGCCATGGTCATGGTGACGCCTCCCGATGAGAACGGCATGTGCTCCCTGGGCGTGTCGGTGGACTACACCCTGGAGGCCGTCAAGCAGGCCAAGCTGGTCATCGCCCAGGTGAACCCCCAGATGCCCTGGACCGGCCCCTACAGCCTGGTGTCCGTCAAGGATCTGGACTGCATCGTGGAGCATGAGGCCCCCATCATTGAGCTCAAGCCCCCCAAGATCGGCGACATTGAGAAGGCCATCGGAGAGCACTGCGCCTCCCTGGTGCCCGACGGGGCCACCCTCCAGTTGGGCATCGGCGCCATCCCCGACGCCGTGCTCCTCTTCCTCAAGCACAAGAAGGACCTGGGCATCCACTCCGAGATGTTCTCCGACGGCGTGGTGGAGCTGGCCGAGGCCGGCGTCATCACCAACGCCAAAAAGACCCTCCACCCCGGCAAGTTTGAGGTGGCGTTCCTCATGGGCACCCGCCGCCTTTACGACTTCGTGGATCACAACCCCGACGTGGAGCTGCGCCCTGTGGACTATGTTAACAACCCCTTTGTCATTGCCCAGAACGAGAACATGGTGTCCATCAACTCCTGCGTACAGGTGGATCTGATGGGCCAGGTGGCCTCCGAGAGCATCGGCCCCAAGCAGATCTCCGGCGTGGGCGGCCAGGTGGACTTCGTCCGCGGCGCTTCCGCCAGCAAGGGCGGCGTGTCCATCATGGCCATGCCCTCCACCGTCAAGGGCAAAATCTCCAAGATCGTGCCGCTGCTGGATGAGGGCGCCGCCGTCACCACCAGCCGCAACGACGTGGACTACATCGTCACCGAGTACGGCGTGGCCGCGCTGAAGGGCCAGACTCTCCGCCAGCGCGCCCGCAACCTCATCGAAATTGCCCACCCCGACTTCCGCGACGAGCTCAAGGCGGAGTACGAGAAGCGCTTCCACTGCAAGTATTAAGCGGCATGGGGGGGGGGGGGGG
>NZ_CAXSQB010000026.1:44670-49421 GCF_964239415.1 Clostridium sp. ATCC BAA-442
CCCCCCCCCCCCCCCCCCCCCCCCATTTGGTACTTACGCCGCGGGATAGAAAGGAAACGAGCTATGACAAATCTGGAGAAGTATGACCGCCTGTTCCTCACCGCCTTCCGGGTCAAGCCGGAGGAGCTGCCCGGCCTCAAGTACCGGGGCATCCCCCTGTGGGACTCCCTTGGCCACATGGATCTGATGGGGGACATGGAGGAGACCTTCAAAATCAGCATCGGCACCGCCGACGTGCTGGATTTCTCCTCCTATGAGAAGGGCAAGGAGATTCTGGCCAAGTACGGCGTGGAGCTCTGAGCCGTGCTGCTTCTGGAGCGGTGGACGGAGCCGCTGGCGGAGAGCAACTGCTATCTGCTGGGGGAGGCGGGGCGCGCGGTGGTCATCGACCCCAACGACCCCAGGGGGCCGCTGGAGCGGCTGGAGGCGCTGGGGTGGACGCCGGAGCGGATCCTCCTGACCCACGAGCACTGCGACCACATGGCCGGGCTGGAGGCGCTGCGAAACCGCTGGCCCGGGGTGCGGGTGGCGGCCACCGCCGCGTGCAGCGCCGGCCTGGGGGACACCCGGCTCAACATGACCCGGAGGATGGAGGTCTATCTCGCCTTCCGGGGCAAGCCGGGGGTGTCCTATCCGCCCTTCGTCTGCCGGCCGGCGGATGAGACCTATGAGCACGCCTGGGAGTACGTATGGCGGGGACACCGGCTCCGCGCCGTGGCTCTGCCTGGCCACACGCCGGGGAGCGCGGGGATTTTCCTGGACGGGGACACCTTTTTCTCCGGGGACTACCTGATTCCGGGGGAGGAGGTCATCCTCCGCCTGCCCGGCGGGAGCGAGACGGACTACCGCGCCGTCACGGAGCCCATTCTCCGGGGGCTGCCCCCCGGCCTGCGCATCTGCCCCGGCCACGGGGAGCCCTATATTCTCACAGGAAAGGAGTGAAGCCGGTGTGGAGCTGAACACGCTGCTGCAATACAAGCCCTATTCCACGGCCCGGACGGAGAAGCGGGCGCTTTACGCCGGACTGCTCACCGGGCTGACCCAGTTTCACCGGGAGCACTGCCCGGAGTACGGCCGCCTGCTGGACGCCCTGGGCTGCCCCGCCCACATGGACTGTACGGTGGAGAGCACCCCCATGCTGCCGGTGTCCCTGTTCAAGGAACTGGAGCTGCGGAGCATCCCGGAGGGAGAGGTGTTCAAGACCATTACCTCCTCCGGTACCACCGGGCAGCGGGTGTCCAGGATCTTCCTGGACGGGGCCACCTCCGCCTGCCAGCAGCAGGCCCTCTGCCAGATCATGTCCGACTTCCTGGGGGAGCGGCGGCTGCCCTTCCTGGTGCTGGACAGCAGGCAGGTTCTGCGCAACCGCGCCATGTTCTCCGCCCGGGGGGCGGGCATTCTGGGCTTTTCCATCTTCGGCACCAGGCCCTGCTATGCCCTGGACGAGCACATGGAGCTGGATCTGGACGGGGTGCGGGCCTTCCTGGAGGAGCACCAGGGGGAGACCATCTTCCTCTTCGGCTTCACCTTCATCATCTGGAAGCATGTCGTCCGCGCCCTGGAGGAGCGGGGGGAGAGGCTGGACATCCCCAACGGCATCCTGGTTCACGGCGGCGGCTGGAAGAAGCTGGCCGGCGAGGCGGTGTCCCCCGGGGAGTTCAAGGCCCGGGTGGCGGCGGCCACCGGCGTGGAGCGGGTGAGCAACTACTACGGCATGGCCGAGCAGACCGGCTGCATTTACATGGAGTGCCCTCAGGGCCACCTCCACGCCAGCCTGTGGTCGGATATCGTGGTGCGGCGGGGGCGGGACTACCGCCCCTGTGAGCCTGGGGAGGAGGGGGTGCTCCAGGTGCTCTCCCCGCTGCCCCGCTCCTATCCCGGCCACTCCCTGCTGACCGAGGATCTGGGCGTGCTGCTGGGGGAGGACGACTGCCCCTGCGGGCGCAAGGGCAAATATTTCAAGGTGACGGGGCGGGTGCCCCGGGCCGAGGTGAGGGGGTGCAGCGATACCTATGAGGGATAACGTCACGCTTCTGGCCGGGGCGGAGCAGGTGGACGCCGCCCCCTGGCTCCCCTTTGACCCCAGGGCGGTGGACTTCCTGGCGGAGCTGTCCGCCGAGGTGCTCCGCGGCCCGGACACCCGGCGGCAGGAGGCCTCCGCCGCCTTCGGCTTCTGGTGCCGCCGGGCCCGCCTGGAGGCCCTGGCCGCGCGCCACGCCTCCCCGCTGCCCCGGCTGGGCCGGGGGCTGGCCTTCCATCTGGCCCCCGCCAATGTGCCCGCCCTGTTTGCCTACACCCTGGCCATCGGCCTGCTGGCGGGGAACGCCAACGTGGTGCGCCTGTCCAGCCGGCGGATGGAGGGGGAGGCCCCCCTGCTGGCGGCCCTCCGCCGGGTGCTGGAGCGGCCGGAGCACGCCGCCGTGCGGGCCCGCACCAGCCTGATCACCTACGGGCGGGACGATGCCGTCACGGCGGACTACTGCGCCCGCTGCGACGCCCGGATCGTGTGGGGCGGCGACGCCACGGTGGCGGCGGTGCGGGCCATGCCCATGCCCCCCCACGCCGTGGAGCTGTGCTTCCCCGACCGCTGGTCGCTGGCGGTGTTCAGCCAGCGGGCCTTCTCCGCCCTCACGCCGGAGGAGCGGGGGGCGCTGGCCCACCGGTTTTATAACGACACCTACCAGATGGATCAGAACGCCTGCTCCAGCCCCCAACTGGTGCTGTGGCTGGAGGACGGGGGAGACCCCGCCTGCCGCGCCCGGTGGTGGGAGGCGGTGGCCGCTGAGGCGGCGGAGCGCTACCCCTTCGGCCCCTTCCAGGCGGCCCGCAAGCTGGAGCGGCTGTGCCTCTGCGCCATGACCATGGAGCAGCCCTCTGTCGCCGCCGTGGAGCGCTATCAGGGCAACCTGCTCTATGTGGCCCGGCTGGCGGGGCTGTCCGGAAACCTGCCCTCCCTGGCCGGGGGCTTCGGGCTGTTCTTTGAGGCGGCTCTGCCCAGCTTGGAGGCGCTGGCCCCCCTGCTCCCGCCCAAGGCGCAGACCCTGGTGTGCGGCGGGCTGGAGCCGGCGGAGGTGGCCGCCCTCCTGGCCCGGGCGGGGGCGCGGGGCGTGGACCGGGTGGTGCCGCTGGGGCAGGCCCTGGAGATGGATACGGTCTGGGACGGGAGGGATCTGATCGCCGCCCTGTCCCGCATCATTGGATAGGAGGAGCACATGGAACTGTTTGCGCGCTGCGACCGGGAGCCGGAGCGGCTGCTGGCCGTCACCGAGGAGGGGAAACGGTACACCCTGGGGGATTTGAACGCCGCCGCGGAGCGGATTGCCGGGGCCGTGGGGGGGCACCGGCTGGTCTTTGTGCTGTGTGAGAACACCCCCGGAACCCTGCTGGGCTACCTGGGGTGCCTGAAAGCGGGAGAAGTGCCCCTGCTGCTGGACGCCCACATTGCGCCGGAGCTGTTGCGCGGCCTGCTGGAGACCTACCGCCCCGCCTTCGTCCATGTGCCCGGCGACCTCCCGGCGGAGACGGGGCGGGTGCTGGAGGGCTTTGTCCCGGCGCTGGAGGTGGAGGACAGCGTTCTGCTCCGCCGCCCCGGCGGGCAGGGGCCGGAGCTCCACCCGGAGCTGGCCCTCCTGCTCACCACCTCGGGCAGCACCGGCAGCCCCAAGCTGGTGCGCCTCAGCGGCCGGAACCTGGATGCCAACACCCGCTCCATCGTGGAGTACCTGGAGCTGGACGAGGGCCAGCGGCCCGTCACCAACCTGGCCATGAGCTACTCCTACGGCATGTCCATCGTCAACACCCACCTGCTGGCGGGGGCGGCACTGGTGCTCACCCGGCGCAGCGTGCTGGAGCGGCCCTTCTGGGAGCTGGTGGAGCGGGAGCGGGTCACCTCCCTGGCCGGGGTGCCCTACACCTACCGCATGTACCGGCGGGCGGGCCTGCTGGAGATGGAGCTGCCTGCGCTGAACACCCTGACCCAGGCGGGCGGCAAGCTGCCGGAGGCCCTTCACCTGGAGTTTGCCGACTGGGCGGCGCGGACGGGACGGCGCTTTTTTGTCATGTACGGCCAGACCGAGGCGGCCCCCCGTATGGGCTACCTGCCCGCGGAGCGGGCGGTGGAGAAGTGCGGCAGCATGGGGGTGCCGGTGCCCGGCGGTCAGTTCCGCCTGCTGGGGGAGGACGGTGTGCCTATTGACGCGCCGGACACCGTGGGCGAGCTGGTCTACCGCGGGCCAAACGTGGCCATGGGCTACGCCCGGCGGGCGGAGGAGCTGGCCCTGGGAGACGAGTGGCACGGGGAGCTCCACACCGGCGATATGGCCCGGCGGGACGGGGACGGCTTCTACTACATCGTGGGCCGCAAGAAGCGGTTTATCAAGCTCTACGGCAACCGGGTGGGCCTGGACGAGGTGGAGCGGCTGCTTGCCGCCCGCTTCCCGGACACGGGCTTTGCCTGCGTGGGGAGGGATGACCTCCTCCGGATCTTTCACGACAGCGCCGATCCCGCCGTGACCGGGGCGGCGGCGGAGTATCTCAGCGAACAGATGCACTTCCCGGAGCGGGTCTTTCAGATCCGGGCCTTGGAGGCCATTCCCAAGAATGAGGCGGGCAAGACCCAGTACAGGGCGCTGGAGGAGATGCGGTAACACCGGCCGAAGTATGCTGCATATGAGTCGGGGGGGGGGGGGGGGGGGGGGGGGGGGGGGGGGGGGGGGGGGGGGGGGGGGGGGGGGGGGGGGGGGGGGGGGGGG